>CALHVR010000001.1 GCA_938037005.1 uncultured Leptotrichiaceae bacterium
TTCTAAAAATTCTAACAACTAAATTCTCCATTATATGCTCCTTAATATAAAATACCTTGAAAAAAATTTTTTTCAATAACTACTTTTTCCATATATATACGGAAAATTTCTTCCTTTAAAAAATTTTATTCAAAAAAAATGTTATAGTAATTAAACTACAACATTTTTTATACTTTATTTTAAATTTTATAATATTTAATTTATTATTTTAATTAATCATTTGGAAAAAATGATGGAACAATAAAGCCACCCGTATGCCCATTATTTTTTGAATTAGAAATCAATTTACCATCTTCATTATTTGAATTATTATTTGTACTATCTTCATAATCTCTTTCTTCAAAATCTGTTGCTATTAACGAAACTTTTATCGTATCTTGTATTTCTGGATCAATAATAATTCCCCAAATTAAACTTGCATTAATATTTTCTGCTTTTTTAGATACAATTTCAGAAACTTCTCTTATTTCATGCAATCCTACATTTTTCCCAGCAGTTATATTTAATAATATTTTTCTTGCACCTTCTATTGATTTTTCTAATAAAGGACTGTTCAACGCTAATTCTGTCGCCGTTTTAGCTCTATTATCTCCACTTGCTTCTCCAAATCCTAACATTGCAATTCCTGAATCTTGCATAACTGCTTTTACATCAGCAAAATCTAAGTTTACAAATCCTTGTTTTGTAATTAAATCTGAAATACCTTTTATTCCAACTCTTAAAACTCCATTCGCTTCTTTAAATGCATTCATTAATGTTATACTAATATTAGGTAAATCAAATAATCTGTCATTTGGTATTGTTATCAAAGTATCTACATGTTTTTTTAAATTTTCAATACCTATCTCTGCATTATTTTTTTTCAAAGGCCCTTCAAAATCAAACGGTTTTGTAACAACAGCAACTGTTAAAATCCCCATTTCTCTAGCTATTTCAGCTACTACTGGTGCAGCTCCAGTACCTGTTCCACCACCCATTCCAGCTGTTATAAATAACATATCTGTTCCTTGTAAAACCTCTTTTATTCTTTCTTCAGATTCTTTAGCCGCAATTTTTCCTTTTTCCGGATCTGCCCCTGCTCCTGTTCCTTTTCCTAACATTACTCTTGTTTCTGTATATGATCTATCCAAATCTTGTTTGTCTGTATTTATTGCAATAAATTCAACATCAGTTATGTCTCCTTCTGACATCATATCATTGATAGCATTTCCACCAGCTCCACCAACACCTACTACTTTTAACTTTGCCATATTACTTCCATTGTTGTTATAATCCATTTTTCTCCTCCAACTTCTATCTTACCGTTATATCTTTAAATCTTATATCTATATTATTTATTATCTGTCTATTTTTAATCTTTTCATATAATTTCATTACTTCATTATATCTTTCAGTATCAACAGACGTGTCTGTCACTACTACAATTCCATTTAATAATATTAGTCTATATTCATTATCTACTTGTTTTATTTCTGATATTACATCATACAACTCTTTACTTTCAATTTTTGACAAAATTATTTTCAAGTCTTTTTGAGTATTATCATCATTATATGTAACTATAGGTATATTTTCTCCCAGAGTTTCAGAAATTAACCCAAACAAATTCAATTCTTTATCTGCCAAAAATATTTGATTCCCTTTTTTTACATAAACATAAGGCTTTCGTTCTTCTATATTAACAAATATTTTACTTGGATAATTCCTTTTTATTTCAACTTTTTCTATTCTTATATCACTTTTTAACATCTTTTCTATTTCAGAAAAATTGATAAAAGCAATATTTTGTTCTTTTAAATTATTAATTTTATCTATTATATCTAATTTTAAAGAAACATTATTACCAGTTATTTCAATTTTTTTTATCTTAAAATAATCTGTCCTTATAAATTTTTCTAATGCCCATAATATTCCTGTTATCATTAATAGGACTAATATAGCTCCCATAAGTTTTTGCATGAACTTTCTCCACTTTATTATACACTTTTTTTTTGTTTTATTCAATATTATCTTTAGTTTTTTTCAAAGATTTTTATAATTTTTATTTTTTACCTCTTAAAATTATAATTTCTGTATCTAATTGAACATCAAATTTTTCTTTTACAACTTTTTTTATATGCTCTATTAAAGCTAAAACATCTTCAAATTTTGCATTTCCCATATTTGTTAAAAAATTAGGATGTTTTGGTGAAACCATTATATCTCCAATTCTATACCCTTTAAGATCTGCATCTGAAATTAATTGTGCAGCAAATGTTCCCTCTGGATTTTTAAATGTACTTCCTAAATTAGGTAAATCTAAAGGATGTTTTACTTTTCTTTGTGCATATTTATCCATTGCACATTCTTTATCAAATCCTTTTCCAAACTTGAACAATGTTGAAATTACAATCCATTTATTTTGCTTAATTTCAGTTGTTCTATATTTAAAAATTAAATCTGATTTTTTATAAGTAACTATTTCTCCATCTGTTTTACACACTTCTACTTCTTCTATACAGTCAAAAATTTCAGTTCCATAGGCTCCACCATTCATATTTACAAGTCCACCAACTGAACCTGGGATTCCTGCTATATTTTCTAATCCTGAATAGTCTTTTTCTTCCATATATTTTATTAAGTCATCTAAATCTAATCCAGATTCCACTCTAACCAAATCATATTCATCCGTTTTTTCTACATCTGTTATATTTTTTAATTCTTTTAATGAAACAAAACTCATATCTAAATATTCATCATCTATCAAAGTATTTGTCCCATTTCCTATTAAAAATATATTTTCTCTTGTATCTATTATTTCTTTCAATTCCTCTTTTTTTTCAATAAAAATTAATTCTTTTGCAATCCCTCCTATTTTCATATTAGAATAATTTTTCATCTCTATATTTTCAAATATTTTCATTTTTTCTCCTATTTTTTTAAATCTATTTCAATTTTTCTTTTATTTCATGTGCAAGTTTTGATACACTTCCTGCACCCATAAATATATAAGTTTTTCCTGTTTTATCATTATTTCTTACAATTTTTTCTATTTCATCATTACTGCACACTTGTACAGTTTTTCCAGTTTTTGAAATTTTTTTAGCTAATTTTTCTGAAGATACATCATAAGTATTCTCTTCTCCAGCTCCATAAATCGGCATTAAAATTAACTCATCTACATTACTCAACGCTTCTGAAAAATCATCAAAGAAGAATTTTGTTCTACTAAATCTATGTGGTTGAAAAATTACAACAACATCTCCTTTTTCTGTTTCTTTTGCTGCTTCTATTGTAACCTTAATTTCTGTTGGATGATGTGCATAGTCATCAATTATTCTAATATCTTCATCATATATTACTTGATATCTTCTATTTGCCCCTTTAAAATTTTCCAATTTTTCTTTAACTATTTCTAGGTTACATCCTGCCTCATCTGCCAAATAAATTACAGGCAACGAATTTGAAACATTATGCAATCCAGGAATTGATAATGTAAACGTCCCTAAATTCTTACCATTTTTTATAACATCATAAGTTGTGCATCCTTCTTTCACAGTTATATTTGTCGCAAAAATATGTACATTTTCTTTCTCAATACTATACCAAACCACTTTTTTATTTTTTATATTTAATGTGCTTATTTCTGCACAATCTTTACACAATATAGCTAATTTTTCTGTACTATCTATAAATTGTTCAAATGATTTTTTTATATTTTCATAACTTCCATGATGTTCCAAATGGTCCGGTTCTACATTTGTAACTACTGAATATTTAGGCTTTATATACAAAAATGAATTATCACTTTCATCAGCTTCTGCAATAAAATAATCAGAATTTCCAACTTTACTATTACTTTGGATTTCAGGAATTATTCCTCCTACAACTATAAAAGGATCTTTTTCTAAAAATGCAACACTCATCATTGAACTTGTTGTAGTTTTCCCGTGAGTTCCCGCCACTGCAATTCCTTCATAATCATTCATTATTTCTGCTAAAAGCTGTCCTCTTCTAATCATCTTTATATTATTTTCTAAAACATATCTATACTCTGGATTAGATTTTTTTATTGCTGTTGAATAAACAAATAAATCAATCCCTTTATCTTTAACATTTTCTTCTACTTGACCTATATAAACTTTTATTCCCATCGCTTCCATATCTGCTGTGATAGGTTTTCTTTCTATATCAGATCCTGCTACATTATATCCTTCTTTAACTAAAATTTTAGCAAGTCCACTCATCCCAATTCCGTTTATTCCGCTAAAATAAACATTTTTTACATTCTCTAGCATATTTGCTCCCATATTTATAACCTCATTTTCTATCTTTTTCAAAATTTATATACTCGTCATTTTATTTTACCACATTTAGAAAAAAAAATTCAAATTATTTTTTGAATTTTTTTAACTTTTTTATATTTGCATTTCTTTAATAATAATATCGCTTGCATTACCTTTATTTAAACCTCTTATATTATTTTTCATAAATTCTAACATATCTTTTTGATTTAATAAAGTTAATGCCTCATTTATTGCTTCTTCAATTTCTTCATTTGAATATATTTTAGCTGCATTTACATATTCTAAAACATCTGCATTTTCTTTTTGCCCTACATAATCATATGGAATTAAAATTGCTGGTTTTTCTAATTGTATTAACTCAGAAATTGTTGATGCTCCAGCACGACAAATTACAATATCTGATGCAGACATTATATCTGCTGCATTATCAAAATAAGGCTCTATCACATTATTTCCTTTTTTTCTTATTTTTGCTATCGTATCTGTATAATTATTTTTACCTGTTGCCCAAAAAACTTTAATTTTTTCATCTTTTATTATTTCATTCCATTTTTTTATTAATACCTCATTTATATTTTTTGCTCCTAAACTTCCCCCTATTATCATTATCACTTTTTCATCTTCTTTTATTCCTAATAAATCTCTTTCATTTCTTTTTTCTTTCGTAAAAAATTCTTTTCTTAACGGATTCCCAGTCACAACAAATTTATTTTTATATTTTTCATTTATGGAATTTAGTGTATTTTCAAATGCAATAAATACTTTTTTAGCTTTTTTATAAAAATATTTATTTGCCATTCCCATAGTGCAATTTTGTTCTTGTAAATAATAAGGAATTTTTAAAATTATTGCCGCAATCAATACTGGTAAAGTTATATAATTTCCAAATCCAATCACCTCTGTTGGTTTTTCTTCTTTCAATATTTTTACAGCTTTATTTATTGCAAATAACATTTTAACAACTGAAATCGGTGTCTTTAACGGTATTACATCTAACCCTATAAATCTAAATCCCTCAGCTGGAACTAAATCTTTTTCCATTCTATGTTCTGTTCCTATAAATAGTATTTCTGTATTATCATTTTTTTCTCTTATTTTTTTAGCAATTGACAAAGCAGGATATATATGTCCACCCGTTCCACCTGTCGTAAATATTATTTTTTTCATACCTATCTCCATCCTATCCGTTTATCTCTTCTTCTTTATATATTGATTTTATTATATTATATACTATTCCTAACGAAGCCATAACAACCAAAGTGGTACTTCCTCCATAACTTAACAATGGTAGTGTTATCCCTGTTGATGGAATTAATCTTAAATTTATATAAATATGACCTAATATTTGTGTAGCCAACATTGTAAAAATTCCAATTAATATCATTTTACCATATATGTCTTTTATTTTTAATATTGCTTTAAAAATCACACCTAATAATACTAAATAAAGTAAAATTAAAAATATTGTCCCTATAAATCCATACTCTTCAGCATATCCTGAAAAAATATAATCTGTATGTATTTCCGGTATATAAAAATATTTTTGAAGCCCTCTTCCATATGATTTTCCAAAAACTTCTCCACTTCCTATTGCTATAAGAGCTTGATTTATTTGAAATTCATCATCTTTTGATCCTTTACCAACAAAAGTAAAAATTCTTTGTAATCTATAAGGTTCTCTTAATACAAATATAATCCCTGCTGTTGATAAAAAACCTAATATTACAGCAATATATTTCCAACTAATACCTATTACAAATAAAATCGTTAAAAATATTATTATTATTTGTAATGTACTACTAAATGATTTTTCTAATATTATTAATATTACATAAAACAAAGTTAATATAGAAGCTGTACTTACCATTTTTTTTATATTTTTTTCTGTTTGTTTCTTTTTTTTATAATTTGCAATCAATCCTGATAAAAATAATATTAAACTTAATTTAACAAATTCCGAAGGTTGAATACTTACTGGTCCTATCTTTATCCATCTTATAGCACCTTTTACTTTTACTCCCGTTATTAAAACCATTACCAATAATAATATTCCAATAAAAAAATATAACGGTTCCTTTCCTCTATATTTTTTATAATCAATTTTTGAAGTAATAAAAAATGAAATAAATCCTAACACAACCCATACTAATTGTAAAAGTAAGTAATAATAACCTTTATCCATATTTCTTTGTCCAATTGGATAACTGACACTTGCTAAAGTTGATATCCCTATCGCAACTAATATTGATACCGTTATTAAAAATATTGTCCCTAACCATTTTTCATTTTTCAATTTAATTCTCTCCTAATGTTATTTATTTTATTATATCTAAAACTAATTTTTTAAAAGTATTTCCTCTATGTTCAAAATTTTTAAATTGACACCAGCTAGATGTCGCTGGAGATAACAATATCGTTTTATCTTCAGTAAAATCCTCTTTCTCTTGTAAATAATTTATTACATTTTCTAAAGTTTCAAGATTTTTATAATTTTTATATCCAATTTTTTCCATATCATTTATTAAAATTGAAGCATTTACTCCTATTAAATAAACGAAAGATACTTTTTCTTTAATTTTTTTTACCAATTCCTTATTAGAAACTTTTTTATCATCGCCACCTAATATTAATATAATTTTATTTTCAAAAGAGTCAATAGCTTTTAATGTTGATTCCACATTCGTTCCTTTTGAATCATTTATAAATGTAGTTTTTCCTTTTATAAAAAAGTTCTCAAGTCTATGCTCTAATGCTTTTGTTGTTTTTAGAAATTCAGCTATTTTCTCATTTTCAATTTCTAATATTTTTCCAACCGAAATCGTAAATAACATATTTTCTAAATTATGAATTCCTTTTAAAGCTAAATCTTTTACATCTATTATTTTTTCAGCTATATCTTCTATAATTTCATTTGTTGTTTCTATCGTATTTTCTAAATTTTTCATTACAAAAATACTTCCATTATCTACAAACACATTTCCTTTTTTCTCTTTACTCAAATATATTTTTTTTGCTTTTATTTTCTCTTTTAACTTTTTATTTTCATACAATTCAAAAAATTCTTTATCATCAAGATTTATTAACGCAAAATCATCTTTTATTTGTTTTTCAAATATATTAAATTTAGTTATATAATATTCTTCAACATTTTTATATCTCGCTAAATGATCTGGTGTCAAATTTATAATTCCAGCTATATTTGAATGTATTTGTGGATTATTTTCTAGTTGATAACTACTAAGCTCTAACACAACATATTCCAATTCTTCTTCATCTGCCACTAATTTTGCAAAAGAAAAACCTGCATTTCCTGCTAATTTTACTTTTTTCCCCGCAAATTCTAATAATTCAAATATTTTTGTTACTGTTGTCGTTTTACCATTTGTTCCTGTTATAGAAATTATTTTTATTGATTTATTCATATATTTATACGCTAAATCAATTTCTGAAATTATTTTTATTCCTTTTTCTTTAGCCACTTCCAATAACTCAACTTGCCAAGAAATACCCGGACTTTTCACTATAAATTCTATATCTTCATTATTTAAAATTTTAATTCCTTCTTTTGATGAAATTCCAATTTTATCATCAACTAAATAAACATCAAATCCATTTTTTTCAAGTAATTGTTTAGCTCCAATTCCACTCAGTCCAGCTCCAAACACTATAACTTTTCTCATTTTTCTTCCTCTTTTTTATCTATCTTAATTTTAGTAACACAAATGATAATAAACAAGTCATTATTGTCAATATCCAAAATCTTATCGTCACTTTCGTCTCAGGAATATTTAACATCTCAAAGTGATGGTGAATTGGTGCCATTTTAAATACTCTTTTTCCAAATGTTTTAAAATGCCAAACTTGTATCATTACCGACAATGCCTCCATTATAAATACAAATCCTGCTATTGGCAATATTAATTCTTGTTTTAAAAATATTACTATAATTCCTAAAATTCCACCTAATGTTAAAGATCCTGTATCTCCCATAAATACTTGAGCTGGATAAAAATTAAACCATAAAAATCCTGTTAATGCTCCAATTACAGAGGCTAAATAAACTGCTATTTCAGCAGAATCTCTAACATAAAATAAATTCAAATATTTAGCATACTCGTAATGTCCTGTTAGATATGTTATTATTAATAATGTTATACTTACAATAATTATAGGTCCACTTACAAGTCCATCAAGTCCATCTGTTAAATTTACGGCATTTGATGATCCAATTATTACGAAAACCATAAATACAAAAAATAATACTGGTGTTATATATAAATACGAATTTTTAATAATAGGATTAACAATTGAAAAATCTATTGTTGAATTTATGATTCCATATTTATTAATAAAATAAAATGTCAATGCCGTTATAATTAATTGCCCCACAATTTTTTTCTTTCCTGACAATCCACTTTTATGCTTTGTCAATTTTAAATAATCATCATAAAATCCTATAGTTGTAAATAATACTGTTATCCCACTTAAAAATATTATAAATTTATTTGTAAAATTTCCTGCAATTAGTATTGCAAATAATATGGCTCCAATTATTAAAAGTCCTCCCATTGTAGGTGTTCCTGATTTACTCCAATGCGATTTTGGTCCTTCTTCTCTAGCAGTATCTCCATATTTTTTCTTTTTAAGCCAATCTATAAATGACTTACCAAATACTAACATAAATAAAAACGCTATAACAAAAGCTATTGATCCTCTTATTAATATTGATTTAAAAACTCTCAATACTCCCCATTGATTTATAAATAATTGTTGTAATAAATATAACATCTTTTAATATACCTCTCTCTTTTAATAATTTTGACTAAAATCATTAATTTATTTTATTATTTCTTCTAGTTTTATACCTCTTGATGCTTTAACTAATATAGCCTTTTCAATATCAGTTTCATCAATTTTATTAATAATATCTTGTTTATTTTCAAAATAAATTATCTCTTTTTGTTTAATTCCATCAATTTCTTTTTGCTCTAATAATTTTTTATATAACGCTTTCATTCTATTTCCAAATAGATATACTTTATTTATTTGAGTTTTCTGTATATCATTTAACAAATTTTCGTGATATTCTATCTCCTTTTCTCCAAGTTCAAGCATATCTCCTAAAACTACTATTTTTTCCATATTATTAAATATTTTTGAGAATGTTTCTAAAGATTTTTTCATTGATAATGGGCTCGCATTATACGCATCATTTATATAAATTTTATTTTTAATTTCTATTTTTTGAAATCTCATATTTGTAAGTTCAATATTTTCTAACCCTTTTTCAATATACATGTCATCTAAATCAAATTGCTTTACGGTCGCTATTGCAATTGCTGCATTTAAAATATTGTGTTCTCCTAATAAATTAGTTTTATATTTTTTATCTACTTTCTTATAAAGTTTCTCTTCAAAATATTTTAAATTAAATTCAGATTCAAATTCATTAAATGTAAAAACATCATAATAAAAATCTAAAGTTTTTTCTTTAAATTCATTTCTTTTCATATTCAATATTTTCACATTTTTTATTTCTTTATCATCTCTATTTTTAAATTTATTAATTTCCTTTAAGTATTTATCATCTCCATTCGTTATCAAAACATCTCTCGTATAGGGTAAAATTTCTGTTTTAGCTTTAAAAACATTTTCTTTTGTTTTCAAAAATTCTAAATGTGATTCCCCAATATTTGTTATAATACTTATATTTGGTTGAGCAATATCGCCTAATAACTCTATTTCACCAAAATCACTCATCCCCATTTCTAAAATCATAAAATCATCATCTTTTTCAGCTCTTAATAATGTAAACGGTAATCCAATATGATTATTATAATTCCCTTCTGTTTTTTTTACTTTATATTTTTTACTTAATAAATGATAAATTATATCTTTTACAGTTGTTTTTCCATTACTTCCTGTTATTCCAATTACTTTTATATTTAATGCTTCACGCCATTTTTTTGCAAATTGCTGTAAAAAAAGTATACTGTCATTCACTAAAAAAACATTATCCTTAAATTTCTTATCAATAATAACATTTTTATTATCATAAACGACATAAGCCCCTTTTTCTAATGCCTCATTGATAAAATTATTTCCTCCTCTTATTGCTACAAATAAATCTTTATTCCTTATTTCTTTTGAATTCATTACAATTCTATTTATCTCTATTTTTCTATTTTCATTTTTCTTACTCTTTAATCCTAATACTTCATAAAATACTTTTGTTTTCATAATATAATTTCTCCATTTTATACTTTACCCCAATTTAAGATTATATCACTAGATAGCATTTTTTTCAATCGTAAAATGTAAATTAAATGCTTACCTTTTTTTATTTTTTATATATCTCTGTTTAATTTAAATGTGTTACAATGTCTTTGTATAAATAAAATTTTCTTTTTTGAATATTATTTTCAAAAGCTAATACAACTAAATTATTATTTATACTATTTTTATTTCTAAATCTTCAACCATTATAGATATTATAGAGCCTTTAAATAAAAAAAGACTATACCCAAATATAATCTTTCCTAATATATCTATTCCATATTCTTTCTAAATAAAAAAGCTTGGCAATTACCGATTTTCCCTAGAAGTAAATCTAAGTATCTTAGGCGTAA
>CALHVR010000002.1 GCA_938037005.1 uncultured Leptotrichiaceae bacterium
AATTCAATTAATTTCTCTTTCAAGAAATTCACTCCCTTCTTTACTAAATATTCTTTTTATCTCTACCACTTTCTAGTGGCATAAACAATAAAAGCGGAATATCTTTTTATATAATATAATAACATATTTTTTACTTTTTTTCAAGTATTTATTATTATTTTTTTAGAATTGGTAAATTGCAACTCAAAGTGTCATACTTTTATGAAATATATTTTTTATTTTTAAAAATTCCCTTTACTTTTTTTCCTTTTTACCTTATAATATTTGTATAAAAAAATAAGAAGGGAACTGATAAATATGGCAAATTTCAACGAATATTTAGCTTATAAAGATAATGGAGAATATAGTACAAAACAATTAAAAATTATGGAGAAAATTGAACTTTCTGAAGATTCAATTTCAAAAATCAAATCAATTAACAAAGAAATTAACATTTTGGCAGTAGCTCAAGTCTTTTGTCCAGATTGTCGTGCAGTTGTACCATTTCTTGAAAAATTCTCTAGACTAAACAATAAAATTAAAATTACTTACAGTTCAAGAGATGAAAGTCAAGATATTTTAAAAGGAAAAACTGGTGTGGCTAAAATACCTACTGTCTTTTATAATGATGGAAAAGAATTACACACTATGTTAATTGAATTCCCAAATGTTGTTATAGATGCAATTAACGCAGATCCAGATAATTATGATGATATAAAATATAATTTTAGAATTGGTAAATTTAATTCTGAAATTGAAAAAGAATTAGTCAATTATTTACTTTCTTTATAAATAAATTTTAAAAATATCAAGTTTTAATTTGATATTTTTTATTACTCATTTTTTATTTACATTTATATTATATATTTCAAATCTAGTATATTAAATTATATCTTTTTTAAAAACTTTTTTATCTAAAATAGAACTACAAAAAAATAGAGTGCATAACCACACTCTATTTTTATTATATACCTAATCCAAATTATTTTAAATTTTCATTTTCTCTAACATTGTAGAAAGCTGCTTTACCTTGGTAAACTGCTTCACCTGCTAAATCGTCTTCTATTCTTAATAATTGGTTATATTTAGCCATTCTATCTGTTCTTGAAGCTGATCCTGTTTTAATTTGTCCAGCATTTGTTGCAACTGCGATATCAGAAATTGTATCGTCTTCAGTTTCTCCTGATCTATGAGATACTACTGCTGTATATCCTGCTTTTTTAGCCATTTCGATTGCATCTAATGTTTCAGTTAATGTTCCAATTTGGTTAACTTTAATTAAGATTGAATTTGCAATTCCTTTTTTAATTCCTTCTTCTAATCTTACTGTATTAGTAACAAATAAGTCATCTCCAACTAATTGAATTTTATTTCCTAAAACTTCAGTTAATTTTTTAAATCCTTCCCAGTCATCTTCAGCTAATCCATCTTCTATTGAAACTATTGGATACTCAGCAGTTAATTCTTTATACCATTCAATCATTTCTTCAGAAGTTCTTACAACTCCACCTTCTCTTTTGAACGTATAAGTATATGAACCATCAGCATTTCTTGTTGCAAATTCAGATGAAGCTACATCTAATGCAAATGTAATGTCTTTTCCTAATTCATATCCAGCTGCTTTAACTGCTTCTGAAATTACATTTAAAGCTCCTTTAGTTCCATCTATTTTAGAAGGTGCATATCCTCCTTCGTTTCCTACATTTGTAGAATCTCCATTAGCTTTTAATAATTTCCCTAAGTGATGGAAAATTTCAGAACCCATTCTTAAAGCTTCTTTATAAGTTTTAGCTCCTACTGGTTGAACCATGAATTCTTGCACGTCAACTGCTGAATCTGCATGTGATCCTCCATTTAAGATATTCATCATTGGTACAGGTAATTCTTTAGCGTTTACTCCACCTAAATATCTGTATAAAGGAATACTTAATTGATTAGCTGCAGCTTTAGCTACTGCTAATGAAACACCTAAAATAGCGTTTGCTCCTAATCTTCCTTTATTTGCAGTTCCATCTAATTCAATCATAGCTTTATCAATAGCTACTTGGTCTAAAGCATCCATTCCAATTAAGTTTTCTGCAATTTCAGTATTTACGTTTTCAACTGCTTTTAAAACACCATTTCCTAAGTATCTAGATTTGTCTCCGTCTCTTAATTCTACTGCTTCGTGTTCTCCTGTTGAAGCTCCTGATGGTACAGATGCTCTTCCCATTGCTCCACCTTCTAAGTATACTTCAACTTCAACAGTTGGGTTTCCTCTTGAATCAAGTATCTCTCTTGCGTAGATATCTTCTATTCTAGTCATTGATATTTACCTCCGATATTTTTTGTTTTCTTAATTATAACATAAGTTTATATTTTTTTCAAAATAATTTTTATATTTTTTGTTATTGAAATAATAAAATAAAATACTTTAAACATATTTCATAAATAATTTTCTTTATTATAATTAATTTATTTATAAAAATTAAAAATGAAAACTGGACATAATTTAAAATATTATACTTCAATTATTTACTTTACTTCAACTTCATATAATACATTTTTAGCTTGAGCTTGTCCTAATCCATCAACTTCAGCAACACCTATACTTTTTATTTTTGATTTAATAGGAGTTAAAGTGTAATTACTTAAGAACATATCAATTTTAGCTGAATCTTTTGGTGTCAATAGTGTAATATGCGGATCAAAATTCATAAATACATTAGGTGATCCAAATTCTTTAAATGATTTAGCTTTAGCAGGTATATTTTTAGCCCATCCCGGAACTTCTGCATCCATTGCTCTATATTTGTTTAATCTTATAGTTGCAAGATCAGCTAATTGTTGTAATTCTATTGTATTTTTAGCATCTAACATTAGCCAATTTCCACCTGTTTTACGCAATCTATAAAATTCAATTTCAATAGGTTTAGCTTCTTTTGCAAGGCTATCCACAACTTCCTTAACTTGTGGTAAACTTTCTGCTTTATATTCTGTTAAATATAAAGTATTGTGAACTACATATCCTTCCGAATAAAGTGAATCAATTCCTACATTTTTCAACTCTTTTGAAATTTCTTTAACTACTTTTTCAGCATTATCATCTAATCTAACAAATACATTATAATTTACATTAGCTGCAAACATAGTCACACTCATTATAGCACTAAGACCTAATAATAAAATTTTTTTCATCTTAATAACCTCCTTTATAAAGTTTTCATTAGTAGTATACCCTTATATTTTAAATTTACAAATAATTTAATATTTTTTAACTATAATTTATTTTGTTCCAAAAATTCTATCTCCCGCATCTCCAAGTCCCGGATAAATATAGGCTTTTTCATTTAATCCTTCATCAATTGAAGCGATATACAAATCAACATCTGGATATTTTTCAACAACTTTTTTAATTCCTTCAGGTGCCCCAATTATACATAACATCGTTATGTTTTTTACTCCTAATTTTTTTAAATAATCTATCGTATAAATCATAGACCCTCCCGTTGCCAACATTGGATCTGTAATAAATACATGACTTTCTGTTATATTAGAAGGCATTTTAGCATAATAGTAAGTCGGCTCCAATGTTTCTTCATTTCTATATACTCCCAAATGACCTACTTTTGCCATCGGTAATAATTGTAATATCCCATCAATCATTCCAAGACCCGCTCTCAAAATTGGAACTAATGTTATTGGATCTGTCAATACTTTTGTCGTAGCTTTTTGAATTGGAGTTTCCGTTTCTACTTCTGTTAATTTCAAATTTTTTGTAGCTTCATATACCATAAGTCCTGCAATTTCATTTAAACTTTCTCTAAATAATTTTGTATCAGTATTTTTATTTCTTAAATTTGTTAATTTATGCTCTATTAATGGGTGTTTTAATTCATAAACTGCCATTTTTATCATCCTCACTTTTTCAATTTATAGTTTTATTTTATACTAAAATTTTTTCCTAATTATTATATTACAGTAATTTTTTATAAAATATTTTCAAAAAAAAACAGAGAATACCATTTTAAAAATAGTAACTCTGTTATAATTATAAGTTGTATTTTTGTTTGAATTTCTCAACTCTTCCTGTTTCATCAACAAATTTAGATTTCCCTGTATAGAATGGGTGTGAAGTTGAACTTGTTGCAACTTTAATTACAGGATATTCTTGTCCTTCAAAAGTTGTTGTTTCTTTTGAAGTTTTAGTAGATTTTCCTAAGAATTTATCTCCATTACTTGTATCTTCAAATACAACAAAATTATATTTTGGATGTAAATCTTTTTTCATGGTGACTCCTTTCTATATAATAATACATTTTAATTTTTAAGCGTTTACAATTATATTATCATATTTTATACTTTTTTTCAAGTATTTATTATTATTTTTTCTACACGTGTAAATTGTAACTTAAAGTGTCATACTTTTATGAAATATATTTTTTACTCCTATCACTTTTTAATTCTACTCTATTTTATAATTTCTGCTCCATATTTTCTTGCTTCTTCAATTTTTTCATCATCATCTACTGCTAGTTGAATTCTAAGTCCTTCTCCTACAACTTCTACTCCTTTATCTTCCATATCTTTTATCCAATATTCCATCCATTCGCCACCACCCCAGTCATATGATCCGAATAATCCTACTTTTTTACCTTTTATTTTTTCAATATTATCTTCAATAAATTCAACCATTTCTGCTCCAACTTCTTCTGCTCCTGTAGCAGATGAACCGAAAGCTAAATAATCTACATCTAATAAAGAATCATCTGCCGAATCTACAGAAATCATTTCAACTTCAGCTCCTAAACTTGCTGCTCCTTCTCCTATATAATGTGCTATTCCTTCCGTATTTCCAGTTGTACTAAAATATATTATATTTAATTTCAATATTTCCACTCCTTTGTATATACAATATATATTTTGTAGAAAAATCAAATACCAATTCTTGATATTTGATTTCCACTTCTATTTAACTAATTTATATGTATCTCTCGCAATAACTAACTCTTCTGCCGTTTCAATTTTGTAAACTTTAACTTTTGAATTTTCTTTAGTTAATTCCACATTCCCTGCCGGTCTTGAATCATTTAATTCATCATCAAATTCGACACCTAAATATTCTAAATTTTTACAAATTGCTTTTCTCATAGAAATAGCATTTTCTCCTATTCCACCTGTAAATGCAATAGCATCAATTCCACCCATTGCTGCTGTATATGCTCCGATGTAAGTTCTTACTCTATATTCAAACATTTCGTATGCCAATTTTGCTCTTTCATCTCCAGCTTTCATTGATGATTCCATATCTCTAAAGTCTGAACTTTTCCCAAACACTCCTAAAATACCAGATTGTTTATTCATTCTCATATCAATTCCTTTTAAGTCAAGTCCTCTTTTTTCCATTACATAAAATGCTGCTGCAGGATCTATATCTCCTGTTCTTGTTCCCATCATAACTCCTGGAAGTGGTGTTAATCCCATTGATGTGTCAACAACTTTTCCATTTTTAACAGCAGATAAACTAGCTCCATTACCTAAATGACAAACTACAATTTTACTTTCTTCTTTACCTAACATTTCTCTTGCAACTTCACTAACATATTTATGCGAAGTTCCGTGGAATCCATATTTTCTAACTTTTAATTCAGTATAATCTTCGTATGGTAATGGGTATGTAAATACTTTTGGTTCCATTGTTTGATGAAATGCTGTATCAAATACTGCTACATTTTTTTTATTTGGTAACAATTCTCTCATTACTTTTACACCCATTATATTTGCCGGATTATGTAACGGTGCTAATGACGATAATTCCTCAAACACTTTAATTGCCTCATCATCAATTAGAGTAGAATCTGCATAATATTCTCCTCCATGAACCATTCTATGCCCGATAGCATCAATTTCATCTACATTTTCGATTACTCCATTTTCTTTATCTTGTAGTGCATTCAGCACAACATTTATAGCTTCTTTATGATTAGACATTGGTTCTGGTCTGTCTTTAATTACAATATCTTTCACTAAATTTTTAAATGTAAAAATTGGATCTGAAATTCCTACTCTTTCACAAATTCCTTTTGCTATAGTCTTTTCATTTGTCATATCTATTAATTCAAATTTTAATGACGAACTCCCACTGTTAATTACTAATATTTTCATTTTTCCTCCTAAAAAGTGTTTTTAAAAATTTTAATGTTCTGACTCAACTGCAGTCAAAGCAACAACTTCAACTATATCTTCAACGCTACATCCTCTTGATAAATCATGTACCGGTCTTGCTAATCCTTGAATCAATGGTCCTAAAGCTTTAGCACCTGCTAATCTTTGAGTTATTTTATAAGCTATATTTCCCGCACTTAAATCTGGGAATATTAAAACGTTTGCTTTCCCTGCAACTTTTGAATTTGGTGCTTTTAATTTTCCTACTTCCGGCACTATCGCCGCATCTAATTGCATTTCTCCATCAAAATCAAAATCTACATTTCTTGTTTTCAATATTTCTATCGCTTCTCTAACTTTAGTTACAGAATCTCCATCTGCACTTCCCATTGTCGAGAATGATAAAAATGCTACTTTTGGTTCTTTTATTCCTGCTGTTAATCTTGCTTTTTCAGCACTTGAAACTGCAATATCTGCTAATTGTAACGCCGTAGGATTAGGGATAACTCCGCAATCTGAATAAACAAACACTCCATCATCTCCAAATTCTGGTGTTTTTGTAACCATTATAAATGAACTCGACACCGTTTTTAGACCTTCTTTCGGCCCAATTACTAAAATCGCTGCTCTCAAAACATGTGCAGTTGGTGAATTTGATCCAGCTACCATTCCATCAGCTCTACCATCTTGCACCAACATTGCTCCAAAAAATCTTGGATCTGATAACAATGTCGCTTTCGCCGTTTCAAATGTCATTCCTTTTTTTTCTCTTCTTTTTCTTAGAACTTCTGCCATTATATCTATCGTTTTACAATTATTTGGATCGTAAAAAATCGCTCCTTCAACTGAAACGCCGATTTTAGCTGCATTTTTTCTAATTTCTTCTTCATTTCCAACTAAAGCAACTTTTGCTATACCTTCTTTTATTATTACTTCTGTTGCTCTTAAGACTCTTTCGTCTTCTGTTTCTGGCAAAATAATAGTTTTTCCTAATGTTTTAGCTTTACTCTTTAGTTGTTCTACTAAATTCGCTGACATTTCTTTTCACTCCATTTCCCACTTCAAATTATAAAATTTCTATGTCTAACACTAATTATACCTTGTTTTTTTTATATTTCAACCTTTTTAAACAAGTGATTTATTTAACTTGAAAAATTTTTAAAATCCCATTTTTATTCAAACATCGCTTGTACAAATTCATTAACATCAAACTCTCGTAAATCTTCAATTCCTTCACCAACACCTATCAATTTTATAGGTTTTTTTAATTCTTCTGTAATCGGGAAAATAATCCCACCTTTTGCTGTCCCATCAAATTTTGTTAAAATTACACCTGATAAATCAACAATTTCATTAAATACTTTTGCTTGCTCAAGACCATTTTGTCCCGTTGTACTGTCAATTACAAGTAATGTCTCAAATTCATCTTGTCCTGACTGTTGTCTTATGATTTTATTAATTTTTTCCAATTCGTTCATTAAATCTCTTTTATTATGAAGTCTTCCCGCTGTATCAATAATAGCAATATCAAATCCTCTATTTCTAGCAGCACTCACTGTATCAAAAATTACTGCCGAAGGATCACTTCCATGAGATTGTTTAACGACCTCAACTCCTGTCTTTTTACCCCATTCCTCAATTTGCTCAATGGCAGCCGCTCTAAACGTATCACCAGCTCCAATTATTACTTTTTTACCTTGTTTTTTATACTTATTTGCCATTTTACCTATCGAAGTAGTTTTCCCTACTCCATTTACTCCAACAATTAAAATTATATTTAATTTTCCATCTTCTATAACAATTTCTGTATTTTCTTTATGGTTTTCAACTAATTTTTCTTTTAATAACTCTTTTAATTCTTCATAAACTTCCTCTGATGTCTTTAATTTTTTCTTACTTACTCTTTTTTCAAGTTCTTCAACTAATTTCATAGTCATATTCATTCCAATATCTGATTGAATTAATAATTCTTCTAACTCTTCATACAATTCATCATCTATCACTTTACCTAATAAAAGCTCTTTCAATTTGCCAAAAAAACCTCTCTTTGGTGCAGCAAGTCTATCTTTCAGTGGTTTCGATTTATTTTCAACTTTTTCTATTTCAATTTTCTCTTCTTCTTTTTCTGTAAAATTTTCTACATTACTCTCAACTACAATATTTTCCAAACTTTTTTCAACTTTTTCAATTTCTTCTTTTTCAACTTCATCTTCTTTTTTCTTTCCAAATTTAAAAAAATTCTTAAATGCCATTTTCTTTATCCCTTTCTGCTTGTGATTTTTCCAAATAATTCGGTTTTAATATAAACAAATCTACCTTTTTCAAAAAATTTAACTTATACATTTCATAAAATGTATTAGCATTTATCTTCATATTTTTTTTCTCTATAAATTTTACTTTATTCCCTAAATTTCCTACAATTTTTTCTGCGTAATTTAATCCTGCATCTCCAACAATATAATTTTTAAAAATTTTATCTTTTTTTATTTCTTCAATTAAAACATCTAATTTCCCAACTTTTTGATTTCCAATTAATTCAAGCTTATTTTCTTTTACTTTTCTATATTTTCCATAATAAATTTTCTCTTTTCCTGAATCAATTAATGAATAAATTATATTATTTTCTTCAACTTCACTACTCTCATCTTTTATAACTTGATAAGCTAACGCATCTAACTCATTCACTTCAAAAACTTTTACATTTTTGCTATAAAATAATCCTTTTACAACCGAAATTGCTATTCTTACACCTGTAAAAGAACCAGGCCCTACCGATACAATTACATCTGTTATATCTTCTAATTTTTTATTACTTTTTTCTAATAATTCATTTATTTGTGCTAAAATTGTTGTAGAATGTGTTTTTGCAACTTCCTCTGTTATCTCACAAAGCAATTTATCATTTTCGTGTAATGATAATGAAGCTCTTTTAGTTGAAGTCGTTATCCCAAATGTCAACATATTTTCTCTCTCCACTTTCCATGTTATATATTGATACTAATCTCGTATTTTCATCATTATGCTTTATTTCTAAAAACATTGTATTTTCAGGCATTTCATCTATGATATTATTTGCCCATTCAACAATTACTATAGCATCTGTTTCTGAAATGTAATCACTAAATCCTATTTCATACACCTCTTCAGAATTTAAAATTCTATACACATCAAAATGATAAATAGTTTTATCTCCCGAAATATATTCAATAACATATGTAAATGTTGGACTTTTTACATTTTCAGTCACATTATAATATTTACATATTTTTTTTGTTAAAGTTGTTTTTCCCGTTCCTAAATCTCCAATAAGCCCTAAAACTCCTCCATTTTCAAAACTTTTCGCTATTTTTAATGCAAGCTCATCTATTTCTTCAAATGTCATTTTTTTATTTTTCATTCATTTTCGCTCCAACAAAATAATTTCCTTAATATTATTATATCAAAAAAACAAAAAAATAACTAATCGTTTTTAAACAATTAGCTATTCTTTTCAAATTATTCTACGTCAATATTATATTGTTCTTTCATTCTTTTTTTATACAATGCTTTTAAGAATGCTTGTACATCTTCTTTAGGTTCTAAATATCTTCTTCTTATTTCTTCTCTTTTTTGAGGTCTTGTATATTTAGCATATTTTGTATACTCTTCATTTGAAAAAACCTTTTTATTTGAATTATCTTGATTTTTTTCTATTGTTTTTTCATACACATATTTATTCTCAGTATTTGCTGCATAATAATCAATTTCATCTACTTCAATTTCTGATCCTTCGACTCTTGACCCCGGAGTATCTAATCTACAAATTCTTTCATATTCTTTTGTTACCGGATCTATTTTAATAATAGGATGTCCATCTTTACCTAAACAATGTCTTGCTGGAGCATCATCAATTTTAGAATAAACAATAATTTCATTACTTTTATCCATTTCATTTATAAATTTTTCTTTATATTTTCTACCATTTTCATCTATTCTAGTATTAGCTCTACTATCCCTTGAAAACGGTACAATGTATGTTTTACCATTCACAGCTTGCATATCGCCTACTATTCCTGTAGAACATGAAACTGATAAAACAGTTATTAATCCCATTAATAGTCCTATTTTTTTCATCATACCTCCTACAATATTTATCTTTCTCTTTTTTCTGTATTTATTTTACTATACTTGTATACAAAAAGCAAGATTTTTTTATTTTTTCTTTTAAATTCCTTTGTTTTGTTTTTACTTTTTCTAATTTCACTATATTATATTATGATTATTTTCTTCAAACGGAATTACTTCAATCTCCATTTTATCATAACTTGCTCCAGTTACAATGACTTTAAGCGTATTTCCCATTGTAAAACTTTCATTCGTTTTCGTGTTTGTTATTTTAAAGTTTTCTTCATCATATATGAAATTATCTTGACTTGAGATCACATTATATACAACTTCGATATGATTTTCTAGTTCCATAAAAATTTTATTTTTATTCATTCCACTAAGACGTGCAATAAATATTTGTCCAATTTTATCTTGCATATACTCAATTAATTTAATTTTTACACTATCTTCCTCTAATTTGTCTGCCACTCTTTCAGTTTTAGAAATTATCGAAGAAACAATATCAAGATTGGCTCCATATTTACTTTTTTCTTTGTCATTCATATATTTTTCAATACTTTTTCCTAACATTCTATGTACAACTAAGTCTGCATATCTTCTTATTGGAGATGTAAAATGTAAATAAAATTTTGAAGCTAAACCGAAATGTCCTAAATTTTTATTTGCATATCTAGCTCTTTGCATTGCTCTTAAAATTAATTTATGTATTAAATATCCTTCCGGAAGCCCAGTAGTTTTATCAATTATTTGCTGAAACTTCCCGGGATGAATATCGTCTAATCCCTTTAAAAAATATCCAAATTTTATTAATGATTCGTTTAATGCTTGAATTTTAGCTTTATCTGGGTCTTCGTGAACTCTATAAATCGCCGGAATTTCTTCCCAGTGTAATTTATCTGCTACTACTTCATTTGCTGTAACCATAAAATCTTCTATTAATCGTTCTGCTTCTCCTCTTGAACGTAGCTCTATATCTTTTACTATTTTATTGCTATCAAGTATAACTTTTATTTCAGGAAGCTCAAAGTCTATACTCCCACGACGTTTTTTGCCTTCTCTTATTAAGTGTGACAGTTCTAACATTTGATGTAACATTGATACAATCTCTGAATATTTATCAATTAATTCAATATTACTGTCAAAAATTTCATTTACATCATTATATGTCATTCTATATTTTGATTTTATTACAGACTTATAAAAATCATTCCCTATAATTTTACCATTATTGTCAAAATCAATTTCAACCGTAAAGGTCAATTTATCTTCATTTGGATTTAACGAACACAAATTATTTGATAATTTTTTAGGAAGCATTGGAATCACTCTATCTACCAAATATATTGAATTTCCACGCTTTAACGCTTCACCATCTAACTCTGTATTTTCTTTAACATAATAAGAAACATCGGCAATACTTACTAACAATTTATACCCATTTTCTGTCTTCTCAACATAAACTGCGTCATCCAAATCTTTTGCATCTTTTCCATCTATCGTAATTATATTTAAATGCCTTAAATCTCGCCGTTTTTCTATTTCATCAAAAATATTCTCACTTATTTTCTCAACTTCACTAATTACTTCTCTTGAAAATTTTTCATTAATTCCCTGATTAATTAAAAGCCCTGAAATTAAAGCTTCTGTATCTTCTGGATCACCTAAGATACTAATAATTTTACCTTCTGGTTTTCTTTTTTCATCTCCCCAAAAATCAACTTTTACTGCTACCAAATCTCCTGTCCTAGCTCCATTTATTAATTTTTTGGGGATATAAATGTCTTTTGGACTATTTCTTGGTTTCACAAATCCAAAACTTATATTATGTTCAAAAATTCCAACAATAACATCTTTGTTTCTATTTACAACTTTATAAACTTCACCTTCACGCTTTCGTCCATTATTTGTCGTATTTTCTTTTAAAATTCTAACTAAAACAGTATCTCCATCCATCGCAGTATTCAAATAAGGTCTTGGTATAAATACACTGTCTTCTCCAGGAATATCTAAAAATCCAAAACTTCCTGTTGCTATTGAAATTTCTCCTTTTAAAAGCCCTGCCTTTTCTGGCAATGTATATCTTCCATTCCTAAGTCTATAAATTTCTCCTTGTTCTTCCCAAGCATCTATAACTTGTCTATAAAGCTTTTTCTTTTTACTTCCCCATTCCATTAACTGTAATATTTCTTGAAAAGTAAAGTCGTATTCTTCTAATACTTGTTTTAGATAACTTAAATCATCCATCTTTTCTTTTTTATCTCTCATTTTTTCTCCCTCAATCTTTTACTTTTTTGAAATTAAAGAGTTTCTAAACAAGATTATATTTGGATGGATAATCGTATCTTTCGATATTAAATATTTTAACTTCTCATCTATTTCAAATTTTATCGCTTCATCTAAATTAGTTTTAGCTAACTCTCTTGCTATGTCTACTCCTTCCCACATTCTTGCAGATTCAATAGCATCAGCTAAATATACAATTTTCGACAATGTTGTCATATTTTCTTTACCTATCGTATGATATTTTACACCATCTAAAATTTCTTCATCTTCTATACCGAATAATTCAAAATTTTCTCTTATAAACTCTGCTCCTGCAAATCCATGTAATATCGCAGTAGACTTTGATTGTTCATTTTGAACTTCCGGATATTTATCTTTTATTAATTGAATCATTTTTTCTAACTCAAAAAATTTTGCTACATCATGTAACCACGCACTTACAACTACTCTTTCTACTTCTTTGGGCAAATGTTTTTCAGCCAGTTCCTTTGCACAATTTGCAACTCTTTCTACGTGATTATATCTTTTTTCATCTAAATACTTTCTCACATTTCTTTTTATATTTTCTATATTCATACTCATTTTTATTCCTTTTAATCCTATTGTACTACTGCATCTCCATCTATTTGAATTTGCACATTTTGCACGCTTTTTTCATATAATTTCACTGTATCAACTATGCTTTTTACAAATCCCTCATAAAATGTTTTATTATTTTTTACTTCCAAAAATTCTGAATTTAATTTTATTATCATCGTTTTTTGATTTTCTACATCTAAAGTGTACGCACTTAAAAATTTCATTTTCTCATCTAACCCCATTGTTTTTTTTATTATTTCAGAAATATAATCTCCTTCTAATAAAGTTTTTTTCTTTGGAATTTCCACTTCAGTTTCGTCAATCATATTTGTTTGAGAATTATAAACAAAAATTTTAAGATTTTCTTTTTTTTCTTCTGAAATAATATTTTTAGATAAACTAGGATCAACAACTACCTCTATTTTACTAGAATGATTTTTATCATGAATATTTATTCCTATCATGATTAAAGATACTCCTGCTAAAAGTATAATCCATCTATTTTTTTCAAAAAAACTTTTTTTTATCATTTCAGTTTTATCGTTATTTCCCATATTCTAACTCCTATTATTCAAAGTTTTTTCTTATCGCATCGGCTATTCCTCTTACTAATTTCTCTTGCCCTGATTCAGAAATATAATTAGAAACATCCGCATAGTTTGAAATAAACCCTATTTCTACTAACACTGCTGCTGAATGCGTCCCACGAAGAACAGCAAAATTTGCTCCTAAAACTCCTCTATCTCTAAGTCCAAAATTATTTACAATACTATTCAAAATATCTCTTCCTACTGCTGCACTCTGTCTTTGATTTATTTGATATATAATGTCATTAACTAAATAATCAGAATATTCCGTATTTACAGATTTATCTACACTATTTTCAAATTTTGCTACTTCTGCTGCATATGATGATGGATTTTTAGAATAATAAAATACTTCAACTCCAGTTGCCGTCACATTTGGTCCTGAATTTAAGTGTATACTTATAAAAAAATCAGAATTATTTCTATTTGCTATTTCAGCTCTTTCTTGAAGTGGTATAAAAACATCTGTTGATCTTGTCATAATTACTTTGAAATCATCTCTTAAATTCTCTGCCAATTTTTTTGAAACAGCTAATGCAATATCTTTTTCTCTATATCCATTACCGATAGCTCCTGTATCTTTCCCTCCATGCCCCGGATCTATAACTATTGTATATTTCTTTTTGGGTACCGACGGAATAACAACAACAGGTTGTTTTTTCCCTGTAAACGTAACTTGAGTTTCTTTGTTTTGATTTAAAACTTTATATTCTATACCTTCTTTTAAGTAAAAAGTTATATTTGTAAAACCTGCAATTTCTGTTACACTAACTTTTTCTAAATACTCATCATTTAGATTAAAATTTTGAGGCACATCTTTTTTTAATTTTAAGTTTTGATAACTTAATTCTATAATATTTTGATTTTTATTATAAGTTATCGTAGGAATTATTTTTTTATTTTCTCTAAATGTCGTTCTAAAAACTCCATTTCTATATGTTATATTTTCTAATGTTTCCGAAAATAATAAAACTCCTAAAAATATAAAAAGAAAGATTAATATTTTCCTCATTTTTCCTCCTAAATTTTCAACTTTTTACTACTTTATAATTTCAGAAATTGCTGATTTTAAAACAGTTAATCTCACTGATTTATCTACTTTTATTTCAACTGAATCTGTTAAAACATTAGTAATTTCTCCTTTAATCCCTCCAATTGTTACAACTTTAACTCCCGCTTTAAAAGAATTTATCATTTCTTCTTGTTTTTTCTTTCTTTTTTTATTTGATAAAATTGAAGGTACTAACATTATCGCTATAATCACCACATAAAATATTATTAATTGAATTCCATTCATTTTTTTCATCTCCTCTTATTTTACATTTTCTTTACATTATATCATATTTTTATTATTTTTACAAAAAAAGGAGAAAATTTTTCTTCATTTTTCTCCCATTT
Organism: uncultured Leptotrichiaceae bacterium; assembly: GCA_938037005.1. Lineage (GTDB taxonomy): Bacteria > Fusobacteriota > Fusobacteriia > Fusobacteriales > Leptotrichiaceae > CALHVR01. The sequence continues at coordinate 15,078 of CALHVR010000002.1, forward strand.
TTTCTAATTTAATCTTTATTCTCTAAAGTAATTTTAATATAATTTTAATTGCCCCTTAGCTACTGTTCCTTTTACTTTATATTTTTCATCAAAGAATGTTAAATCTGCCACATACCCTTCTTTTATGTATCCATATCTGTCCTCAACTGAAATTGCTTTTGCTGGTAACGAAGTCGCCATTTTTAATGCTTCCTCTATTGTTAAATGAACTTTTTTTACTAAATTTTCTATTCCTTCAATCATAACAAGTGCTGATCCTCCTAATGTTCCTTCAGCTGACTGACATTTTTTATCTTTATAAAACACACGATTTCCTTCAAACATAAATTCTGTCATTGTATCTATTCCAGCTGGAGATACTGCATCTGTCACTAAATAAAGTCTATCTTTCATTATTTTTTTTGCAATTTCCACTGCAGAAAATGTCATATGATATCCATCAACAATTATTCCTGCCATAACTTTATCATCATTCATTACAAATCCTACAGCTCCGGGATTTCTTGATTGTAATTGGCTCATTGCATTATACAAATGTGTCGCTCCATCAAAATATTCTTTTTTCTCAACACATTCATCATAATTTGCATTTGTATGCCCCATATTAAGTTTTATTCCACTTTGTCTTAATTTTTTCAAATGTTCAACTTTCCCTTTTTCTGGTGCGATAGTCATAATTTTTGTTACATCATATCCTGCATCTGCAATTTTGTCTATAATTTCATCTGATAGAATTCTAACATATTCCGGTCTATGTATTCCTTTTTTTTCTAAACTAATATAAGGTCCTTCTATATGTAATCCCAACACTCCAATTTGTTCTTTATCTTTCATATTTTTTATTAAATTTAGTGCTTCTTCTATTTTTTCATCTGGTGATGTTATAAGTGTCGGTAAAAACGAAGTACATCCATATTTTTTATTTGTTTCGTTCATAATTTCCAACGTTTCACGAGTTATCGCATCATTAAATAACACTCCACCACAACCATTTAATTGTAAATCAATAAATCCGGGAGATAAAATTTTCCCTTCTAAATCTACAATTTTTTCATCTTTCAAAATTTCATCTGTTAATTCACTTTCGCACAATATTTTTTTTATTTTATCATTTTCTAAAACAACAACTGTTTCTTTTATAAATTTTTCTCCATCAAAAATTTTAGCATTTTTTAAAATCATTTTAATTACCTCTTATTTTATCAAATTTAACATTTCTTTTTTATATTCATCTAAATTTAATTTTTTATACTCTATTTCTTTAAAATATTTATATGTTTTTACTTTTAAATCTGAAGCCGCTTTTTCATCAATAACAATTACAGTTTTTCTATGCAGCTGCAATGCTGATATTGTCCAAAGATGATTAATTCCACCCTCTATACCGTGATAAACTGCTCTCGCTTTTTTATATCCATCTGCAAGAATCATTATTTCCTCGGAATCCATCAAAGTTCCAACTCCAACCGTTAAAGCTAACTTAGGTACTTTTTCTACATCATTATCAAAAAATCTTGAATTTGCTAAAATTGTATCGTAAGTAAGCTCTTTATCTCTCGTACGAGATGAAAGCGAAGATCCCGGTTCATTAAATGCGATATGTCCGTCTTCTCCTACACCACCCATAAATAAGTGTATTCCACCATACGATTTTATTTTATCTTCATATTTTTGACATTCTGCTTCCAAATCTTTAGTCATTCCATCTAAAATATTTATATTTTCTTTTTTTATATCAATATGATTAAAGAAATTTTCATGCATAAAATAATGATAACTTTGCTCATGTTCAGGACTTAATCCAACATATTCGTCCATATTAAATGTTACAACGTTCTCAAACGATATTATACCTTCTTTATTCAAATTAATTAATTCTCTATATGTTCCAAGTGGAGTCGATCCTGTTGGAAGTCCTAAAACTAACGGCTTCTCACTAGTTGGATTAAATTTTAATATTTTTTTTGCTATTTTATATGCACTCCATTTTGCTATTTCTTCTTTATCTTTTAAAATAATAACTCTCATAAACTACTCCTCTTTACAATCATAATCTTAAAAAACTGAGAACTCAAAGCCCTCAGTTTTTAATAGCTAATTTTCTATTTTAATTTAATTTTTTTAATTCTGTTGCTACAAATTCTACAAGAGGTCCGATTATAACTTGAACATCTGTTTTTGAAGGTTTTACTATTCCAGCTGCTACAGTTCTTATAAGTTTATCATTTACTAATGTAGTATCTTTTACTTCTAATCTTAATCTTGTTGCACAATTATCAATTGAAACAATATTTTCTTTTCCACCTAATGCTTCAAAAATTACTTTTGCAACTTCAGCATGATTTTTATTTTTTGTTAAAACAACTCTTTCTTCTTCAACTGTATCTTCTTCTCTTCCAGGTGTCATTAAATTAAATTTAACTATTAATGTTTTAAATATTACATAATATAATACAGCAAACACTAACCCTTGTATTATTAATAAAAATGGTTTGTTAGCTAGTGGTAATCTTGAACTTAAAACAAAGTCAACAAGCCCAGCACTAAATCCAAATCCTGCTGTTGCGTGTAATGTTGATGCAATAAATAAACTTAAAGCTGTTAAAGCCGCATGAATTACATATAATAATGGTGCAACAAACATAAATGCAAATTCTAATGGTTCAGTTACTCCTGTAAAGAATGATGCAAATCCTGCTGCTAACATTAATGAAGCTATTTGCGCTTTTTTCTCAGGTTTTGCTGTTTGATAAATAGCAAATCCTGCTGCTGGTAATCCGAACATCATAACTGGGAAGAATCCTGCTTGATACATTCCTGTTACACCTTTGATACCTGTTCCTGCCCAGAAGTTTCCAATATCATTTATTCCTGCTAAATCAAACCAGAATACTGCATTTAATGCGTGGTGTAATCCAACTGGGATTAATAATCTATTGAAGAATCCATAAACTGCTGCTCCAAATGCTCCCATTTTTGTCATTACTATTCCAAATCCAACTAATCCTGAGAATATTGCTGGCCAAACAAAGAACAATACACCTGATACTATAAGCATAGCAATTGATGTCATAATAGGTACTAAACGTTTTCCACTAAAGAACGCTAAAGCTTGAGGCAATTCTGTTCTATGGAATTTATCAAACATTGTTGCAGCTACTAATCCAGATAAAATTCCTATAAATTGGTTAGAAATTTTTGAAAATGCCAATGGAACTTTATCTAATTCTATTTTTGTTAAAGCTGAAACTGTTTCTGGTTTCAATAAAGTTGTAACAACTAAAAATGCAACTAATCCACTTAATGCTGCTGATCCATCTTTTTCTTTTGTCATACCATAAGCTATTGCTACAGCGAATAAAATTGACATATTATCAATTATAGCTGCTCCTGCTTTAATTAAAAATGCTGCAACTGGGCTATTTGCTCCCCATCCTGCTGGATCAATCCAATACCCAATTCCCATTAATACTGCTGCTGCTGGCAATACTGCAACTGGCAACATCAATGATTTTCCAATTTTTTGCAAATACTTCATCATATTTACCACTCTCTTTCTTATTTTTGATAACAATAGTATACCACGAATTTACAAAAATAAAAGACCCATTCACAAAAAAAAATTGTCTTTTTTATTTCATAATATATTTTTCCCTTAATTTTATTGATATTGTTTCTAATAAAATTGTCACAAAAAAAACTAAATATGTGAAAAATCCTATTTCTTTTATATCAAAATACATTGTTCCTGCCATAAACATTTCATAGCCTAATCCTCCAGCTCCTGAAGCTGCTCCGACTACAACTGCATTTGTAAAATTTATTTCAAAACGAACAAAAGTCCATGACAATATTGAATTAAAACAAGTTGGAATTACACCTTGAAATATTATTTGCCACCACGATGCTCCAGTTGCTCTTAAACTTTCTATAATTCCATTATCAATTTCTTCTATACTTTCAGAATAAGCCTTTGTCAAATATGACACACTATGAAATGTCATTCCAATTACTGCCGCCTCAATTCCAATACTTGCAACTACGGAAAATATCATAACCCACAAGATTGTTGGAACTGCACGAATAAACGACATTACGATTTTTATAATTTTTGATACTCGTTCTGATGATAAATTTTTTGAAGCAAAAAACGATAAAAATAATGCAACTGTTGCTCCAATTATCGTTGTTAAAATTGCTATTGATATTGTAACAACTAAACTTTTTAATATTTGCAAAATAGTATACCGTTCAGATAATTTTGCTTCTAAAAACATCCATTTTAAGTTTTTTCCTAAATCCATTAACGCTACTTTAAAGTTTATTTCATTAAAATTTATTGTAAATAATGTGCACAAAGTTATTATACACAAAATTGACCAAACACAATATAAATATACTCTTCTTTTCGTAATTTTTTTTATTTTTATTTTCCCACTTTTTGTTTTTTCTACATTTGAGAAAGTTTCTACACCTTTCATTTTTACTCCTATAACAATTCTTTTCTTATTTTATTTGATACTAACTCAATTCCTATTACAAAAATTACTACAATTAAAATTATTAATCCTACAACATCATATTTAAAATCACGATAATACATATTAAACAAAAATCCTATTCCCGTTCCTGTCAACATTCCTATTAAAGTCATCTCTCTTATACTATTTTCAATATAGTAAAGAACCCAAGATACAAGTTGTCCCGATACACTTGGTATAATTCCTTGAAATATTATTTGAAAATAATTCGCTCCAGTTACTTCCAAAGCTTCACGGACATTAGCTCCAACTTCATCAATCGTTTCCATAAAAGTTCTAATCATATAACCAAAAAGTATAACAATTAAAGCTATTAATCCTGTCATTTTACTTTGTTTAAATGAAAATAATAATAGAATTGACCACGCAACTATAGGCGTATTTCTAAACATTGAAGCAATAACTTTTATTATTATTTTTGAAAATTTATTTATTCCTGTTGTTTCAGATCCAATTATTGCTAAAAATATTGCAAATATTGCTGAAATTACCGTGGCTGTTATACCAATCATAACTGATTCTAACATCGTATTCATTATTTTAGGAAAATATTTTAATGCTGAAGCTGTAGGCACAAAATTTTTAAACAACCAAATTATTCCGTTTGGAATTGATAAAAACGCTATTCCATTTTGAAATCCAGAAATTAAAGCTGAAAGTCCATAAAATAAAACGAATAAAATTAAGAAATTTATTTTAGATTGCTTTCTTATTTTAAAAATATCTTTTTCATTACTTAACATTTTCGATCTCCATTTTCTTATCACTTGAGTATATTTTTTTTATCGTCTCTTCATTTAATTCATTTACAATATTATCAAATATTTTTTCTCCATTATTCAAAGCAATTATTCTATTAGAATACTTTTTTGCTATATCCACTTGATGTAAATTTACAATACAAGTTATTTTCATTTCATCTACAATTTTTTTTATGTAATCCATTACAATTTCTGAAGTTTTAGGATCAAGCGAAGCAATCGGTTCATCACAAAGTAAAAGTCGTGGTTTTTGCATTAAAGCTCTTGCAATTCCAACTCTTTGCTTCTGTCCTCCTGAAAGTTCACTACATTTATGATACGCATATTTTGCCATATCTACTCTTTCTAATAGCTCAAATGCTTCTCGTTTCTCATCTTCATTATATATCCCCAAAATACCCTTTAATGTTGACTTATATCCAAGCCTTCCATGTAAAACATTTTCTATTACAGTTAATTTTTCTACTAAATTATAATTTTGAAATATCATTCCAATTTGTCGTCTTACTTTATTTATCTCTCCTTTTTTTAATTTTGATATTTTAACTATTTTTTCATTTTTACTTTCATCTTCTGTAAGAAATTTTATTTCCCCATTTGTTATATCAATCATTCTATTTATCGTTCTTAAAAGTGTTGATTTCCCTGAACCAGACGATCCAATTACAGAAACAAATTCTCCCTTATTCACAGTAAAACTCACATTTTTCAAAGCTTTTGTCCCATTATTATAAATTTTTTCTACATTTTTCAGTTCTAATAACATTGGATTTTCTCCTTTTTGTTTTTAAGTTATTAACTATTATAATACAATTTTTACAAAAAGAAAAGGAGACTTGAAAATATATTTTTAAAATTATATATTCACAAAAATCTCCTTTATTTATTATACTAAAATTATTTAACTTCTCTTAATTTTTCATACCATTTATTGTTTGTTTCTATCAATCCAACTTTATCGTTTTCTTTTAAGAACATTCCTCTCACTTTACTTTCTTTTCCTGAGAAAATATGAGGATTATTCGTAGTTTTTTCAGACATTAATGCTTTTTTGATTTTTTCTTGATCATCTTTAGATAATGTTTTTGTATTAAAGGTAATTGCTCCATTTAATACCGGTATTGATTTTATAACTGTAAATGCTTGTCCTGCTACTTCTCCAAACGGTGCAACAGCTCCTTGTTTTACTTTATAAGTTGCTCCTTTTTGATTTTCTTGCCCATCTACTAAATCGTAAATTGTAAACGATTTTGGTATCGCAAATGTTGCAACATCTGCATCTTTTTTCATTAAATTTACTTGTGTTCCCGGATGTGAATTTCCAAAAATTACTTTTGAAAATACTTTTCCTGGCTCTAATAAATCTTCATAATTTTCAATTCCTAATTCTTTTGCAATTACTTTGCCTGGAACTTTAAATCCTGACGTCGAACTATTTGTTACAAATGCCATTGTTTTCCCTTTAATTTTTTTTAAATCAAATTCTCCATTTGTTTTATATTGATCCGCATCTTCTGCTCTAACTGCTATAAAACTATAATAAAGTGAATCTTCAATTGTTCCACTTTTTCCAGCATTTGTCAATACTGCTTGAACATCTTTACTTCTATCTGCAGCACTCAAAATAGCTTCTCCTCCTAAATAAGCAATTTGTGCTTTCCCTGATACGATATTTTCTATTGCAATATTATAATCTGTCGTTGTAACTATTTCAGCTTTTTTCCCCGTTGCTTCTGCTATAACTTTAGCAAATTCTTCTCTTGACTGTTTTAATGATTCGTTTGATTCATTCGGTAAAAATACTATTTTTATTGTATCGTTTTTACCACAAGATAATGCCATTACAAATATACTTAATATTAAAAATACTTTCAAAATTTTTTTCACGTTTTTGAAACCTCCTATATAACTTTTTCGTTATTATAGTATATTTTATCATTTTTGTCTATAAAATTTAAAATTTTAAACCATCTATATAGTTTTTTGATTTTTCTTCTAACAAAATAAAATTTACTGTATCTTTTAAATATGATGGATTTTTTAATTTTTGTTTATATAAATTCTCTGCTCTTTTTATAATCATTTTTTCTTCTTTCCTTATAAAAACTAACTGCTCCTGTATCAAATTTTTATATTTTTTATCTTTTTCAGCTTTCACATCATATTTTTTTATAACCTTTGTATTATATATTGGAATCATACAATTAAGTTTTATCGTTCCAAGTAATCTTTCTTTATCTTTTTGTATCTTTTTTATTCTAATTATTATTTTTGTAGATTTTTTGATTTTTTTATCTAAATCATAATCTTTATTCTTGGGTGACGACAATGGTGCAATATATATAAATTCATTTATTTTCAATAAAATTCCCAAATATTTTCTATTAACTTTATACTTTTCACCACTATAATTTAACACTTTTTCATCATATTTTTGCAAATAATCTATATAATTGTTATCAACCTCATACAATTTTAATATCATTTTCCCCCCTAATATTTTTTGAAAAAAGGCTACTTCTAAGTTAAGTAGCCTTGACTTTATAATTCCTTCTTTTAAAGTAATTTCTTACTAGGCAGTGGATCGCCTGACTTTATAATTCCTTCTTTTAAAGTAATTTTCATTACTAGGCAGTGGATCGCCCGACTTTATAATTCCTTCTTTTAAAGTAATTTCTTACTAGGCAGTGGATCGCCCGACTTTATTCTAATAATTTTATACCATATTTCTTTTTTAATGTCAATCATTTTTAATTTCAATTTAATCTAAAAAAACAAGAACTCTTAGATTCTTATTTCCAACTTTTTAGTTTTCCATATTTTTTCTAAAAATTCTTGTCTTTTTTTATTTTTCTTCAACTTTTAAAAAATTTGATTATTTATAGATTTTCAATTTATTTTTTACTTTTTCCATCTCTTTATTAATTTGATTAATTTTAAGTTGGTTAAGCGAATCTATTTTTTCAACTTTTTGATTAATTCTTTCTTCTAATTGATTCATCTTCATTTGATTTAATTTATCTATAGCATCTGTTTTTTTATCGATTGCAACTATTGCTTCTTGCATTCTATTATGAGTAGCTTTGATTGCTTCTTGCTCTTCTCTCATTCTTTGTTGCTCTCTTTCAAGTTTTTCAAATTTTCTAGTTGAATCTGTTTGTAGTAATGCCATTTGAGCTTTAAATCTATCTAACTCATTTGCTTCAATATCTCTCTTACCAAATTGATATCCTAATCCAATTCCGGCAGTTACTTTATTTTGACTATCTAACGCAGCACTAGCTTTATAAACTACTCTACCACCATCAGATACTCCAGAAATTCCTAATGCATAGGCAGTTTCTCCTCTATGTTTTCCAATACCTACTGAAATATTGTATTTATTACTTCCAGCATCATTTATTTGAGGAATATTTGCCATTGCTGCTACTCCTGCAATTCCCGCTCTACTTTCTGTATTTAATTCTGTAATTCTAGTAGTATTATTAGTGATTCTTGTTCTAACATCTTCTAATTGATCATCAACATATCCTGCATTAGCTGCTTGAGTTCTATCTATTGCAACTCTATTTCCATCAACTTCAAGATAATCTACATCTTTCAATCCACTAATAGTTCCTTCTCCTCTTTGTTTGTAAATTGGTTGAACTTTTCCGTTTTCATCTTTATATGTTACAATTTTTCCATCATTATTCGCATAAACAATAGGTTTCCCATCTTTTCCTTTTTCTATAGTTTTATTAAATTCTAACGAACCTTTTTCACCATCTAATGTTGCTTTAGTGTTTCCAGTTCCTACTGTTACTGCTGCAAACTCAGGTCTTTCTGTCATTGCCACAGATATAGTTCCTTTTGTTTTATCATCATTTATTGTATAAGTAGTTGTTAGATTCTTACCTGTATAAGTAGTAGTCTCTCCTGCTTTTGCTACTATTTTACCGTCTTTTTCCTCTTTAACAGCTGCTGTTATTTTTTCTGTAGCTGCCTTAACTTCAAGTGTAGTTCCAAGTTTTTGAGCTTCACTCTTATCATCTGCTCCGAATGTCATTCCAGAACCTATCTTACTTTCTACATATTCGACAGTTGCTACTGATGTTTTATCGTTTTCATCAGTTTTAACTCCAGTAATTTTACCTGTTGCTTTACCATCATCTGTTTTGTTGAATGATATTGTCGCTGCATCTGTTCCATTTCCAGGTTTAATAGTTACTCCATTTTTGCCATCTTTACCTGTTAATACCACTCCTGCTTTATCAATCTTAACTTTTCCGTCATTATCGTCTTTAGTTTCAAATCCAGTCATTCCAGTTAATTTATCAGCAAGTTTTACAACTAATCCTGTTGCTCCTGCTGTTGTATCTTTTTCAACTGTAATATTATTAGCTGCAGTATTAGTTCCTACAGGTATAGTTCCTTCTCCTTTTATGCTTACAGTTCCATCTAACTTAGTATTAACAACTTTAGTAGTATCATTTCCAACAAAGTTTAGACCTTTATCCATTTTGTTAGCTACATCATTAATTTTATTTGTAACATTAGTAATTTGGTTTGTTACATAATTTACAGTAGTTGCTGCTGTTTTATCTTTTGGTGTTCCATCATCATTTAGTTCAGGATCTTTAAGTCCAGTTATAGAACCTGTTCCAGTACCATCTGCTTTCTTATCAAATGTAATTGTTGCTCCATTTGTTCCATCTCCACCTTTAATAGTTACTCCATCTTTTCCATCTTTACCGTCTTTTCCATGTACAACTATTGATGATCCATTTGTTCCATCTGTTCCCTTAATAGTTACTCCGTCTTTACCGTCCTTACCATTAACTGATACTGATGCTCCGTTTGTTCCATTTCCACCATTTATTCCTACAGTAGCTTTTCCATCTTTTCCATTAACGATAACTTTTCCACCGTCTTTTCCATCTACTTTAACACCATCATTTTTATCTAAAGTAATCTTAGTATCATCTTTAGAAATTGTATCAATGTTTTTCAAGTCTTTATTAAGCTTAATTTCAAGTGTGCTATCTGTATTGTTACCTACAACTGCTATATTTCCAGTTGCAGAACCTGTTCCATCATAATTACCTTCACCTTTGATATTTACTGCTTTATTTAACTTAACTTTAACATCTTCTCCAGAATTTCCTTTATAAGTCATACCACCATCAATAAGATTAGTAATTTCTTTCTTAATTTCTGTTTTAGCACCTTCAATTTTGTTAGTTACATAATTTACTGTAGTTGCCGCTGTTTTATCTTTTGGTGTTCCATCATCATTTAATTCAGGATCTTTAAGTCCAGTTATAGAACCTGTCCCAGCTGTGTTCCCTTGAGCATCTGTTTTCTTATCAAATGCTATTGTTGCTCCATCTGTTCCATTTCCACCATTAATTGTTACTCCTGGTTTTCCATCTTTTCCATTAACAACTATTGATGATCCATTTGTTCCATCTGTTCCTTTAATAGTTACTCCGTCTTTTCCGTCTTTTCCATTAACAGCTATTGATGATCCATTTGTTCCATTTCCACCTTTAATAGTTACTGAATCTTTTCCAGCTGCACCATCTTTTCCATTAACTACTATTGACGATCCATCTGTTCCGTTTGTTCCTGTAATAGTCACTCCATCTGTTCCATCTTTTCCATTAACGACAACTTTTCCACCATCTTTTCCATCTACTTTAACACCATCATTTTCATCTAAAGTAATCTTAGTTTTATCATTTTGGATAGATTCAATTTCTTTCAATGCTTTAGATAATTGGATTTCAAGTTTAGTAATTTTTTCATTTGTAGCTTGATCTGTAGTTTCAGAAGCTACAACATTAATATTTCCACTTGCTCCTGCAAAGTCTGCCGCTGGTGTTCCTTGTCCTACAACATTTAATGCAGTTCCTAATGCTCTATGTACTTCTCCACTATTTCCTTTAAAGTCTAATCCTGCTTGAGCCACTGCTTGTAAGTCTCTTGCTGTTGCTACTTTGTTTAGGTTATTTTTATTAGCTTCATTTAATAATGTACCTACACTTGTCTTAGCATTTGTTGGATCAATTTTTTCTGTAGTTGTACTGTCTAATCCTAATGCACTTGCAACATTATTTAATGTTACTGGTTTAGTTGTAGTTCCATCTGAGTTTACAGTTCTTAATTCAGGTGTATCCACTGCTGTTGGAGTTCCTATCAAGCTTCCATCTGGATTTACTTCATTTGTTTTATAGTACTTACCATCATTTGCTTTTACAAGTCTGTTTCCATCCTTATCTGTAAATACTACTGTTCCGGCTTCCCCATCTCTTAGAGCATTTGCTTTAGTTGTTAAGTCTTTACCGTTCAATCCATCTTGTCCAGTTAGACCTTTTTCTCCCATTGCTCCTGTAGCTCCTTGATCTCCAGTTGCTCCAGTATTTCCTGTTGCTCCTATTTTACCATCTTTTCCATCGGCTGCTGCTGTGATGTTAGCTAACTTATCTGTTACTTCTTTAGATAATTTAAGAGTTACATCTGTTCCTGTTTCACTAGCAGTTGTTTCTATTTCATTTGCTGTTCCTTTGATTCCGAATGATAATCCACCGTTATTATCCAATCCTAAAGCTTTTGTTGCTACATTTGTTTTATCTCTACCATTTTCAGGTGTTACTCCATCTGCTGTTAACTTAATTGTATTAGTTTTTAATGCATGGAATTGACTTCCGTTAATTGCATCTTTTGATGTTGCACTTACTTCTCCATCTCCTACATTTGTTAACACACTATTTGTTGTTACATCTGTTCCTCCAGGAATATATCCATTTAAGGCATGTTTTAATTTTTCTCCACCTTTATTTGGATCTGGATTTACAGCCGTTAATGTTGCTGGTGTCTTACCTGCTAACGGTGCTGTCTTATCTGCGTTTAAATCTCCATTTGCATAATAACCTGATTGTATTGTTGGATCTGTTGAAACTATATATGTTTTCCCTTGTAAATCAGCTGATTTATATAGTTTATTATCTGCTCCTAATTCCACCGGTTCATTGTTTTGTGTTACATACACTACCGTTCTTGCATCTTGTGCTAACTTAGCTGATGTTACTGCTTGGTCTGCAACGTTCTTAGTTTGTACTTTTCCTTTATCTATTGATAGTACTAATCCATCTCCAGCTTTATTCTTAGTTACTTTTACTCCATCTCCTGTAATATTTAATGTTTCTCCTAGTTTTCTTGTAACTACATCATTTTCTGTATCACCTTTAAATTTAATTGGTGTATCTTTTACTGCATTTAATTGTCCTACATTTACTGCATCTGTATTAGATTTTCCTGCTGCTACATTTACCAATCTTCTCGCATTAGGATCTGTTTTACTTAGTGGTGACAATTTATGTAAAACTTCTCCTTTATACTCTTTAGATGATAAATTTTCTGGAGTTGCTCCCGCAATTAATATTTTATTACCTTCTGAATCTTGTTTAAATGTTACACCATCATCTTCTTTTTTAAATTTATTATCACCATAATATCCTGCTGTTACTGCTGGTGCATAATTTGGATCACCTGGATTTCCTACTGCCTCTTTAGCAGCAACATAAGTTAAGTGTTTTAAGTCTTCTGGTTTATAAACTTTACCATCTTGACCTAATTCTACTCTATCTCCAGCTTCATTTGTATAAATTACTGGTGCAGTTTCTGCTGTTGGCACTGCCACTCCATTAATGTATAAGTTTCCATCTTTTCCTGTTGCAATAGTTACATTGTTTCCAGTTGCAGTTTTAAATATAATTTCTTTAGTTTCAATTTTTTCTTTAACTTTTAAGTTTTCAAATTTACCATTAAGTGCTTCTATATTATCAGCTTTTACATCTGTAAATTTAGGTGATTTCTTGAATCCTATTTCTACTGTTCCATCTGTCTTAACATTTGTTGCTACATTGTCAGTTGAATAATCAGCATTAAATTTAGTTTCATTGAAATCAGCTCCTTGAGCTTTTCCAACTATCTTCAATGTCGTTCCTAATGCTCTATGTGTAGTTCCTGTATTTCCAGTAAAGTCTAGTCCTGCTTGCGCTATCGCTTGTAAATCTGCTAAGTTTACTGCTTTATCTAATCCTGTTGTTTTAGCTAATAACGCTTTTACTGCTTCTTGTGCTTTTTCTGGTGTTACTGCTTTATTTTGTTCACGAACAGCTTCTAATGCACTTGCTAAGTTATTTAATTTTATTGGATTAGTCGTAGTTCCATCTGTATTTACTACCCTTAATTCAGGGTTGTACTCTACTGGCGTTGCATTTGGATCTGTTAATGCTCCTGTTGCATCAACTTTATCAGCTGCATAATATTTACCATTAGTAGCTTTCTTAATTGCATCTGCTGGATTTTCTAAATCTCCATTAGCTTTTACTTTATTTGCTTTATAATAGTTTCCATCATTTGCTTTTACTAATCTATTTCCAGCCTTATCTGTAAATACTACTGTTCCTGCTTCTCCATTTCTTAACGCATTTACTTTATCTGTTAAATCTTTTCCATTTAATCCATCTGCTGCTGTTAATCCGTTAGTTCCATTGGCTCCATCTTTACCTTCTTTTCCATCTCTTCCGTCAGATACTGATTTACCAATTTTTTTCAATGCATCTTTCGTATTTTGGTCTAACCCTACTGTAAATTCTTTGTTGTTAAGTTTTACTTCAACTCCATCTGTTCCCGTTACTTTTAACTTATCTCCTGCTGTTAAGTCTAAAGTCCCACTTCCAGATTCTGTTGTTGTTGTTCCTTGTATATTTGCAGCTTCTAATCCTAAAGAAACTGTTCCTAATACTGCTGTTGTAAGTCCTAATTTTTGTTTCCATTTTTCTGCATCAATGTTATCGGCATTTTTATTTGCTTTATTGTCAAGTTCTGTTTTAGTTGCATAAGTTGCACTTGGGTCAGTAGCCAATTTATCAAGTTTAGATTTTAATGTAGAATCTAAACCTATTTCAACTTTAGTTCCTGAAGCCTTTGTTACAATTTCTCCTGTTTTACCTTCAATTGCAAATGATAATCCATTTTCTTTATTTAAAAGAACATCATCTGTTTTAGTAACTGTTGCTGCCGTTGCTGATTCTTTATCTCCAGTAAGTCTTATATTGTTCCCTGCAACTGTATTAGCTTTATTTATCTTATCTTTTAAATCTTTATCTAGTTTATTTTCTGTTACTGCTGCATTCTTGATTTTAGCAGTTGTAACTGCATTATCTGCTAATTGAGTAGTTCCTATTCCACTATCTTTAACTTTAATAGTTATAGCATTACTTCCAGCCGTAGTCGTAATTGAGCTATCATCTCCTTTAATAGTAATATCTTCTCCGAGTTTTTTCTCAACTTTATCACCACTATTACCATTAAATCCTATTTTTTTATCTCCTAATGTTGTCAGTTTATTAGCAACATCATCTGCCTTAGCTTTAGCTGTATTTGCTGTTGTTTTTGCATCATCTGCAGTGCTTTTTGCTGTTTCAGCTGTTGTTTTAACTG
>CALHVR010000003.1 GCA_938037005.1 uncultured Leptotrichiaceae bacterium
TCTTCTGTTTTCCCTTCTATTTTTTTAGCAACTGTTATTGTATTTGTTTTTTTATTTTCTGAAAAAACATTTAAGGACAAACTAATACTTATTAATATTATTAATATTTTTTTTAATATTTTCTTTTCTTTCATATACTATTTTTTTCCTACTTTTAGTACTTCATCTAAATCTTGGTCGATTTCTTTGTTTGATTTTATTTGTAATGCTTTTTTAGCAACTTTCCCAACCGTTAGCCCTTATAAACATTACAATTCTTTAATAATTCTTTATGTTTACCAATACCAACTATTTTTCCTTGATCTAAAACCATAATTACATCAGAATTTTTTATAGTAGATAATCTATGTGCGATAACAAAAACTGTTCTTCCTTTCATAAGTTTATCCATTCCTTCTTGAACAATTTTTTCAGTTCTTGTATCTATACTTGATGTTGCTTCATCAAGTATAAGTACTGGAGGATTAGCTATAGCTGCTCTAGCAATTGCAAGTAGTTGTTTTTGCCCTTGTGATAATTCATTTCCAGCATTTTTTAAATAAGTATTATATCCATTTGATAAATGATTAATAAAATAATCTGCATTAGCTAATTTCGCGGCTGCCACAACTTCTTCATCAGTTGCATCCAAATTTCCATACCTAATATTATCAGCTATAGTTCCTGAAAATAAATGCGTATCTTGTAATACAATACCTAATGAAGCTCTTAGATCATTTTTATTTATTTTATCAATATTTATCCCATCATATCTAATTTTTCCAGCTTGAATGTCATAAAATTTATTAATTAAATTTGTAATTGTTGTCTTCCCAGCTCCAGTCGCGCCAACAAATGCAATTTTTTCTCCTGGTTTTGCATATAAATTTATATTATGTAATATATTTTTATCTTTGTTATATCCAAAATACACATTTTCAAAAACAACATTTCCTAAAAGTCTTTCATAAGTTACGCTCCCATCCTTATGAGGATGTTTCCAAGCCCAATTTCCTGTTTTTTCTTTTGTTTCATCAATTTTACCTGTTTCATCAATTTTTATATTTACAAGTGTAACATATCCTAAATTTTCTTCTTTTTTTTCATCAAGTACAGCAAATATTCTTTCAGTTCCTGCTCCTGCTCTTATAATCGTATTTATTTGTTGTGTTATTTGTGCTACAGGACCATTCAAAGTTCTTGTAAACTGTAAAAATGAAATTAATTTACCTATTGTAAAACCACCAACTCCAAATATAGCTAAAATTGATCCAACTACTGTTGTTAAAACAAAATTAATATTTCCTAAATTCCCTACTGCCGGTCCTAATATATTTGCATATTTATAAGCATTATTTGATGCTTTAAATAAATCATAATTTAGTTCAGAGAATTTTTTTGAAATTTCATTTTCATAAGAGAATACTTTTACAACTTTTAACCCTTCAAGCATTTCTTCAACATACCCATTTAATCGTCCAATATGACTCTGTTGTTTAGAGAAATTTTTTCCACTTTTAGTTGATAAATATTTTGTCGTTAATAATATAATCGCTATCATAAATAATACTGAAATTGTAAGAGGTAAACTTAATATTATCATTGAAATAATAACACCAACAGTCGTAAATAAAGCTGAAATTACTTGTGGTAAACTTTCTGTTAACATATCTCTTAAAACATCGATATCACTAGAATAAACACTCATTATATCTCCATGTGCATGAGTATCAAAATATTTTATTGGTAATCCTTCCATATGTTCAAATACATCATCTCTTAAATTTTTTAATGTTCCTTGTGCCATTCTAATAATTATT
>CALHVR010000004.1 GCA_938037005.1 uncultured Leptotrichiaceae bacterium
GATTTTCTGGAGATTCAGAGCAACAAATTTTTGATGCAATGAAATGGTTAGGATTAAATTATGATGAAGGGCCAGATGTTGGTGGAGATAAAGGTCCTTATAGACAATCAGAAAGATTTGATTTATATAAAGAATATGCAGAAAAATTAGTAGAAAAAGGCGAAGCATATTACTGTTTTTGTACTTCGGATAGATTACAAAAATTAAGAGAAAGACAAGTTGCAATGAAACAAGCACCGGGGTATGACGGACATTGTAGAAAATTAACAGAGGAAGAAATAAAAGCAAAACTTGAAGCCGGAGAACCTTACACAATAAGACTTAAAATGCCTTATGAAGGGGAAACAATAGTTAATGATCAATTAAGAGGAGAAATTAGATTTGAAAATAGTAAAATTGATGATCAAGTTTTATTAAAATCTGACGGATATCCAACATATCACTTGGCAAATATAGTGGATGATCATTTGATGGGAATAACTCATGTCATAAGAGCAGAAGAATGGATTGCTTCTACACCAAAACATGTTCAATTATATAAAGCATTCGGTTGGGAAGAGCCAAAATGGTATCATATGCCGTTATTAAGAAATGCAGATAAAACTAAAATTTCTAAAAGAAAAAATCCTGTGTCATTAAACTATTATAAAGAAGAAGGATACTTGAAAGAAGGAGTATTGAATTTCTTAGCATTAATGGGATGGAGTTTTGGTGGAGATAGAGAAATCTTTACTTTAGAAGAAATGGTAGAAAATTTCTCATTTGATAGAATTTCACTTGGAGGTCCAGTGTTTGATTTAGTTAAATTAGGATGGGTAAACAATCATCATATGAGATTGAAAGACTTAGATGAGTTAACTAAATTAGCTATTCCTTATTTTGTGCAAGCTGGATTCTATAAAGATGAAAATTTATCAGAAAAAGAATATAATAAATTAAAAAGAATTGTTGAGATTACTAGAGAAGGATCTCAAACATTAAAAGAATTAACAGTAAATGGAGCAATTTATTTTGAAGATGACTTTGAATTACCAGTTGTAACTGAAGAAATGAATAAAAAAGAAAGAAAATCTGTTGAAAAATTAAGAAGTTCATTAGAAGCAGAAATTGGTAAAATTTCAATAAATAAATTTGTAGAAAAAATATCAGAATTAAATGAAGATATTACTGAAGATGAAGCAAAACAAGTTTTACATGAACTTCAAGAAGAGTTAGGTGAAGGACCAGCAGCAGTGTTAATGCCGTTAAGAGCAGTTGTTACAGGTAAAGCTAGGGGTGCAGATTTGTATACGGTTATAGCCGTGATTGGTAAAGCTAGAACGCTTGCAAGAGTTGAAAATACTTTGAAAAAACTATAAGAAATATTATATAATGTTATGAAAAAGGAAGAATTTAAAATTTCTTCTTTTTTTTCTTTAATTAGTATTGTTAATAATTATAGAATTTTTATGATTGAAGCATTTTAAAAAGGTTGAAAAAAAGGTGTAAATATAGTAAAATTATGTAATAGGAGGAGTGATGATAATTACTGATTTTATTAATGAGAATGTTATAGAAAAAATGAAAGAAGAAATAAAAAATTCTAATGGGAATGAAGTATTTTTTAGAGGAATACCAGATAATAATCAAATAGTTATTGATGTTGAAGTTTTAGCGAGAGGAAATACAAATTCAGTGACAGCATTAATAAATAGGATGAGAAAAAATGAAGTAATAATTCATAATCATCCATCAGGGATTTTACTTCCTTCAGATGCAGATCTTACAGTTTCAAGTATGTATGGAAATAGTGGAGGAGCTTCATATATAATAAATAATGAGGTTAATGATATATATGTTATTGTTCCATTAAAAAAAGAAAGTAAAATAAATATAGATGAATTTTTTGGAGAAAATGGAATAATTCATAAAAAAATTAATAAATTTGAACCTCGTAAAGAACAGTATGAAATGTCAAAATATATTGAAGAAAGTTTAAATGAAAATAAAAAAATAATTGTTGAAGCGGGAACTGGTACAGGGAAAACAATTGCGTATTTGTTACCAACATTATTGTATGCTTTAGAAAATAATCTTAAGGTAATAATTTCAACTAATACAATAAATTTACAAGAACAATTAATAAAAAAAGATATACCTTTAATAAAAAAAATTATAAATAGAAAATTTAAGTATGAAATTGTAAAGGGTAAAGGAAATTATTTGTGTAAAAGAAAATTGTACAATATAAGTACAACTGTGAAAGAAAAAGATAGTGAAGAGGAAAAACAAGAAAAAAAAGTAATTAAAACTTTTGAAAATTGGGATAGAGTTACACAAAATGGAGATAAAAATGAACTAAAATATGAAGTTCCATATAGGGTGTGGGAAAAAATAAATTGTGAAAGTGATTTGTGTAATGGAGTGAAATGTTCGTACTATAATGATTGTTATTTTTTTAAAGCTAGAAAAGATATTAATGATGCTGATTTGTTAATAGTTAACCATCATATGTTTTTTGCTGATTTAGCAATAAGACAAGAGGCTGGATTTCATACTAATTATTCTATTTTACCGAATTACGATATAGTAGTATTTGATGAAGCGCATAATATTGAAGATACAGCAAGGAATTATTTCACTTATGAGATTTCAAAATTTAAGTTTGGTAGAATTGTAGGAAATATACATAATAATAGAACTAAAACAGATAATAATAACAGTGCGATGACAAGAGTTATGAGATTATTAAATGAAAAATTAGCACAAGAAGATTATTATAAAGCAGATGATTTAAAAGAAGAAATGATTAGTAGTTTAAATTTATTTTACGATAAAGGAATTGAAATATTGGATAAAATAATAGCCCCTTATTTGAATGATTTTAGAAGTGGGGAAATAAAATTAAGAATTGATGTTTCAAAAAATAAAAATAAACAATTTTGGAATGAAATAGAGAATGTGAAAAATAATTTTAAAGATTTATATGCAAAATTAATAAAAAAATTGAGAGAATTTAAAAATTATATAGAAAAATTTGATTTAGAAGAAAATGATGACAATGGAATAATTTTTGATTTTGAAAAATATTTTGATAGATTGAAAGAATGTTATGAAAATTTTATATTTATATTAAATAGTAATGAAGAGGGGTATGTTTATTGGTTTCAAATTGATAAAAATAGAACAAATATAAAATTATATGCGACACCATTTGATGTTTCAAATCAGTTGAATGAAAATCTATTTGATAAATTAGATAAAATTGTATTTACATCAGCGACATTAGCAGTAGATGAAAAATTTAAGTATTTTAAAGAAAGTATAGGA
>CALHVR010000005.1 GCA_938037005.1 uncultured Leptotrichiaceae bacterium
TACCAACCTGAACTTTGTCCAAGTTTTATTGTTTCGTCTTCATGAACATAAGCCACACCGTAAGAATTACTTTCAAAGTCTTTTATTCCTACTGTATCTGTTTTAAATTCATCTTTCATTCCAAATACTTTAATTTTATTATTTTGTTTTGAAGGGTTATACCAATCTGTCATTAAATATTTAAACTCTTTATTTAATTGATCTCCTGTATTTTTTATTCTCATTTGTGTATTTGCATATTGGTGACCCATCATTTCGTCGAATGATTGTAACATTAACATTTGTTCGTTTTTACCAATTCTATTGAGTTTATTAAATATTAATTTTTCTCTGTATCCTCTATCTCCTATTTTAGTATCAACACCGTATCTTTGATCTAATCCATCTAAGAAATTCGAATCATTTGCACTTTTTAACCCAAATTGTTCTTTATAATCTCTTTTACTCATTACAACTGAATTTGTTGCATCATCATAAGTTGTAATCCAGTTTAATGCACCTGAATAAATATTTGGTTTCCCTGATACATTTCCCATTGCATCTATGAATTTTTTAATTATATTTGATCCAATTCTTATATCTTTTTCACTTGTAACGTCTGCGGCTTCAGCTCCAATAATTAAATCTGTAGAAGAATTTGATGAAGAATATCCTACTCCATTTATTGGATTTGTTTTCCCTAAAGTATCTACATAAATTCCAACATTATCAAATCCTAATGTTACTGTATTTATATCTGTTGACGGAATTTCATAAGGATCTATTGTTTTCCCATTTCTTTCTACTATTACTTTCCCCGAAGCATCTGGTTTTAACGAAACTGCTCCACCTGGAACTTCATTTGAGGCATCATATCCTTTACTATAAACATTTTTCCCTAAAATTTCTCCATTTACAGTAACAGATCCGCCTGCTCCATTTATTTCATTCCCAACAATTAATTTAGTTGTTCCATCTTCACCAATACTCTTAACATCATAAGAAATACCTTTTGAATCTTTACCATTTACAGTTATGTTTCCATAGTTTTTAATTAATGAATTTTGAATAAATAATCCATAACTCTCTCCAGCATTAATTGTAATATTTCCATGATTTTCTAAAGTTGAATCTTTAATCCCTATTCCAACAATTCCTTTAACATTAGTATTTCCGTTAGCAGTTGAAATATTTCCATTATTTATAACTTTAGCTCCACTACTTGCATAAATTCCTGTCATTCTACTTACTGGTGATGTCGGATCAAAAATTATATTTTTGTTATTTGTAAGTGTAGTTCCATTTCCAGAAGCATAAACACCTATTGAATTATCTCCTTTAAGTATAATATCTCCATTATTCAATGTTACATTTGCTCCACCATCTGCTGCGACACCTATTCCGTTCAATAAACTTCCATCAGAAGCAACTGTTGAGCCACCAATCATTATATTTCCACTATGTGTCAATGTTCCACCATTACTATAAAGTCCTACATTCCCGTTTCCATTTTCCATACTAATAGTATTATTTACTGTGGCTGTACCACCAACATTATAAATTCCATAGTTATTATTTCCAGTTGCCGTTATATTAGTATTTACATTCAACGTATTTTGTCTTGAATATATATAAATTCCATCATTTTCTAATAAAGCTTTACCTGTTGCAGATGTAGTTAAAGTTGATCCTGTTCCAATCAATGCATATCCAAATGATTTATCTCCAACATTAAATTCTCCACCATTATCTTTTATAATAGTCCCTGCTACTGTGTCCGCTGTAAATACTCCAACAGCATTATTATTTCCAATATTAAATTTGGCACCATTATTAATTACAATATTTCCTGCTGGATTTGCTACTCCTGTATCTGAGTAAATTCCTGTTCCACTTTCTCCAACAGTTATAACTGATGTTCCCCCTATTTCAACATCTTTTCCTAATATACCATACGAATTTTTACCAACAGTTATAGTTTTTTCATTTTTAACTTTTACACCTTGTGATTTAGCAAATATTCCAACTCCATCTCCTAAATTATCAGTTCCTGCCTCTATCGTTCCCTTATTCGTAATTGTACTTGCAGAAGAACTTTCAGCATAAATTCCTACACCTTTCGCTGCTTTAATAATTCCATTTGTATCATTTTCTATCGAACCGATTTCTTTACCAGCAATTCCCGTTGCATTTGCTCCACTTACTTCTATCGTTCCGTTATTTCTTGCAGTTAATGAAGTATTTTGAACATTATTTGTATCATTATTTTCTAAATAAATTCCTACAGCTTTCTCTCCGTCTAATGTAACTGTTCCGTTATTATTTATTGAAATTGATCCATAAGTCCCAGCTGCTTGATTATATTCATTTCCAATTATCTCTCCCTTATCTACTCTTGAAGATATTCCTAATAATCCTATTGATTTATTACCACCAATACTTACAGTTCCACCATTTGTTATTTTAGATCCATTTATAGCATATACTCCAACAGCTTCATCATTAGCTGCATTTTCTGTATGTCTTTCTACTTCTACTTTTGCCGCTGCATCTGTATTTACTTCTCCATAATTAATATAAATTCCAACAGCTCCATTTCCTGAGTCAGTTCTATCAGCACTAACTTTAGTATTTGCTTCTAAATTAATTTGAGTTTCATTACTATTTGTAGCATTTTTACTTGAACTCATATCAAGACCTACAATTTGAGTTAATCCCAAACTATTTAATTCTGTTGAATTTAAGTGAGCTATGACATTGTTTCCAGACAATACATGTAATTTTGCTCTTTGAATAATTAAACTTCTAACATATGCATCTATATTTTGATCTCTTCCTGTTTCAACTGAAACTTTTTTATCCAATGTTTGATCTATATTAAATGTTCCTAACCCGTCAACTCCAGCCATCTTATATTTATTATAATTTATTCCTGTTTCTGGATCTACTGTATTGATAGTAGGATGTGTTCCTCCCGCATTTAATACATTATTATATAATGTACTTAATTGTAATGTTGGTACATTTTTTAAATTAAATAACACTACATCATTTGAATAAATATTTATTTTTGAATCAGTCCCCCAAAATACTGATGGATGCGTTAAATCGTTTTCATATCCTATCGCTTTTCCTCTAAGTGTCAATTCAGAATGATCTAATGTAATTCTTCCATTATTAGAACCGTATAATGCAAATCCTTCTCCATCATATTCTATTTTTGAATTTGATAAATCAACATTTGAATTATTTCCAGTTGAAATTACTGCTGCTGATCCATTTTTTATTTTTATATTGTTATATTTAGCTTCAATTTTTGCTCCATTATTTGCAAATAACCCAAATCCAGTATATCCGTTAGTATCTGCTAATTTTGTACCAGTTACCTCTATATTAGGTGTATTTGACAGTTCAGTTTTAGATATTGTAACTACTGTATTCGCATCTTGTGCAAATACTATTCCCGTATTTTTTCTATTTGTCGTAGAAGCATCTTCTGACACAGTAACATTTTTTGCAGTTACTCCATCCGTTACTTTTACTTTAGCTCCACTTGAAGCATATATTCCAAATGAATCTTTAGTATCTTTCATTTGTAAATCTTTAACAACTACATCTTCCGTTGCTCCAGTTGGTAATGCAGCATTTCCTTTTGAAACAATTCCGTTATTTGCTACTCCGCCATTCATTATTAATGATCCAGTAGATTTTATTGCTCCTTTTCCATCAGTTAATAACCCTATATTATTAGTTCCAGTTTCACCAGCTAAAATTTCAACACTTCCTCCACCTAAACTAAGTAATTTATTTTGTAACGGATGCACTCCAACATTTCCCTTAGTTTTATCAAATATTTTAATTTTATGTGAACTTAAATTTATTGCTGCATTCGATAAAATACCAAATGATCCTTCAATATTTTCATCTGGACTACTTGGATTAATATCATAATCAGTTAATTCTTCTCCAGCCGTCATTCCAGATACTGTTGCCGTCGTAAATTTTTGATTTCCTTTTCCTTTTGCACCAATATTTATAGCTAAATGCCCTTCAACTGTTCCTGAATTTGCAAATTGATACAATCCTATACTTTTATCTCCAAACAATTCTAACGGTTTATATTCTCCTGCTAACACAGTATTATTTGTTGTATCAGTTGTATCTAATATAAAATCTTTAGTTACAAATTGTGTATCTAAATTTGATTGTCTTTTTATATAAATACCAGCAGATCCTTCTCCATACATTTGTGTTATTCCTCTATTAACTACAGTTAAAGGTTTAGTACTTGAGGCATCATACACATATCCAACACCAGATAAAGTATAATTTTTCATACTTCCACTATTATACATTACATTATGACTTTTATAACTAACATCATTAGATACAACAAAACCTGCTGTAAATTTATTGTATTCTTTATCTACATTAGCTTCTTCTTTTGCTTTATAAGGTTGAAATATTACTTCTCCCGTATTTATTGCAGCTTGTTTCCAATATATATTTCCAACATGAGTATATGTGTTAGTTAAAGAAGTATTTCCACCTTCTATAACAATTTTTCCACTATTTAACCAAGTATGAGAATTCGTTGCTAAAAAACTTCCTGTTGTTACACCATTTTCTTTACCTTGTGTATCAGTCCCTTTAATAGCCATAGCATCATCATAAGCACCAAGTATCTCTGTTTTTTTAGCTTCTTCCAATCCTGCTGTAGCAACTTCATATTGTGGTCTTTGAGTTGTTATCAATGCTGCCCCATGAACATCTAAATGTACAAATTCTCCTAAATTAGACGTTCCATTTTGAAATTCTCTAGTAT
This sequence comes from uncultured Leptotrichiaceae bacterium, assembly GCA_938037005.1. Lineage (GTDB taxonomy): Bacteria > Fusobacteriota > Fusobacteriia > Fusobacteriales > Leptotrichiaceae > CALHVR01. The sequence goes on from CALHVR010000005.1 coordinate 4,805, forward strand.
AAAGAAAATTCCCATTACTTAAAAAAGCTGACCCATTTGATTGTGATCCTACAACCGATTGAAATCCTTTCTGCCCTGAGTTAGTTCCTCCCGTTTTTTCAAGATTACTCCAAGTTCCATTTGGCGCTACTGTAATAGGAGGGTTCCCCCCTGTTGCATTACTTGTTACATACTTAGGAAACGCATTTACTCCACTATAATTTTTATATTCATATTTCCAGTTATCTCCTGTATCTCTTTTTACTTTAAAATCCCCAGAAGTTATTGCTACCATTTCTATCGTACTATTATTACCACTTCCATCTATTACATTAGATTCCCCGTTTCCATTTGATACTACTGTAACATTAAACTGAGGTTCTGCAATATTAGGTATAACCGGATTAGAAGGCAAATCAGGTATTTTAGCCGTTCTAGGTATAAATCCCGGCAAGCTAACCGTAGGTGCTTCCGGTAAACTCGTAAGTTTATTTTTATTTATACTTTTTGGTTTTACATTAGCACTTAGTTCTATACTTATCGGCCCTTCTTGTTCTATCTTCCTTGCTTCAATCAATCCATATCCTACTTTTTTTCCAACTTCATTTCTTGTTGTCGTAGTTGCACTAGGAACAACTGTATCTCCTAATGTTGTAATTTCACTTGCATTCGCAACAAATGTTCCATCTGGTTTTTCATAAGTATCGTTTTCAACATTATATACAAGTTCTCTCGATTCTGCTATTCTATACTTATTTTTTACTGTTTTTTCTTCATAAATTTTAGAATCTCTATTAATATTTATATTTGACACATACCAAGGATCTTGCTTAAATATCCCCTCATAAGGATATTTTTCATCTTTATCCCCTTTTCCACTATATCTACCCTTATTACTACCAATAAAAGTATTTACCCCAAATTGCCAACTTGACCAAGGACTTTTCACCACTTGATCCCCTTGCTCCATTAATTTTATTAATTCTAAATTAGTATCTTTTAATAATTTTTCATTTTCTT
>CALHVR010000006.1 GCA_938037005.1 uncultured Leptotrichiaceae bacterium
TAATAAAAAAATATTAGAAATATTTGATATGACAGAGCAATTATATTCAAGAATCTTTAATGCAATATTAAATTCTACTAATTACGAAACTTTTTTAAAAAAAATAAAAGCTAAAAATATATCGTTGAAAAGGATTGATAGAATATTATTAAATATTTTATTAGATATAAGAAAACTTGATGAAAACATTGATTATATTAGAGTTTTAGGCTTTAATGATATAGGGCGTGAATATTTAAAAAAATTAAAAAAAGAAGGAAAAGATAAAATTTTTGTTAATTGGAAAGATATTGAAAAAAGTAATAAAATAAATAGCAGGAAGATACAAGTAGAAAAAAATGTATTTGTATTTAAAGAAATGATATTAAATGAAAAAGAAAAATTAAACCCAATAATAAAATAAATGGAGGGAAAATGGGATTATTAATAACTATAAATATTTTGTTTATGATATTTTTCTTTGCGTTAGCATATATGTCAATAAGATATTTTATAAATCAAATAGAAAAATATCCAAAAATTAGTTTGGAAGATGTTTATGAAAGTAAAAAATTAAGACAAAAGTACAATATTTTATCAAAAAAAAATCCTAAAGATTATGGATATGAATTTGAAGAAATTGCGTATAAATCCGGGAAGATACAACTTTACGGTTGGTGGATAAAGTCGGAAAGAGCAACTAAAACGATGATGCTTTGTCACGGAAGAAAAGTGAATAGACTGGCTTCGCTTCAATATTTACAAATTTTTAAAGAGACAGGATTAGATAAAGAATATAACTTTTTTATCCCAGATTTTAGAAATTCAGGGAAATCAGATGTAGCAAAAACAAAATTAGGTTATAATTTTGCAATAGATATAAATCACACAATGGAAATGTTGCAAGATAAGTTTGATCAAAATAAATTTGTACTTTTTGGTCAATCACAAGGTGGTATGGGTTCAGCAATTGCATCAAGATTACATGTTGGAAATTTAAGAAAAAGAGGGATAAAAATAGAAAAACTTATACTTGATAGTTCCATTTCAAATGTGAAAAAGCGTATAAAAGAGGATGCTCAAAAAAGAAAAGTTCCTAAATTTATAGCAAGTGTTGTAATAAGAATTTTTAATATTAGAGTTGGAAATCGTTTAGATAAGTTAAGATTATCATATTTATTAAAAAGGATTCCTACATTAATAATTCAGTCCAAAGAAGATAAAGCAACAACTTACGCTATGTTAATGGATGAAATTAAATATTTAAAAGATAATAATTCAGTTCAGTTAAAAGTATTTGATAAGGGAAGTCATACTAGAATTTATGCTGAAAAAAATAATAAAGATGAGTATACTCAAACAATTTTTAATTTTTTGAAAGAAAAATAAGAAAAATTTTAAAAAATGTGTTAAAATAGAAAAAGAGTATGTTAAAAAAGATGGAGATGTAATGTCAGAAAATAAAAAAAAATTAAGTAAAAGAACATATTTAGTGTATGGACTAGGGGTGGCGTATTTTATATTAGATCAACTTTATAATCAGTGGTTAACGTATTATTATTTGCCGCCGGATTCAGAGAAAAATTTGGTTCCATTATTGAAACCACAATATTTAGTAATAGCATTTATTATTGCAAGATTAATTGATGCTATATCAGATCCTGTTGTAGGATATTTATCGGATAATTCAAAATCAAAATATGGAAAAAGAAGTTTCTTTATGGGGATAGGAGCTTTACCACTTGGAATTTTAATGATAATGTATTTTTATCCGCCAAAATCAAGTCAATTATTGACATTAATTTATTTATCAGTTGTTGGAGGGTTATTTTTTGTAGCCTATACATTGGTTGGAGGGCCTTATAATGCCTTGATTCCAGATTTAGCAAAAACTAAAAATGAACGTCTAACATTATCAACAGTACAGTCAACATTTAGATTGATATTCACTGCATTTGCAATGATAGTACCAGGAATTTTGATAAAAATATTTGGAAATGAAAATACCGAAGTTGGAATAAGAAAAACGATAATATTACTTACGATTATATCAATTTCTTTAGTTTATATTTGTATATATTTTTTGAAAGAAACTGAAATTGTAAATAATAAAAATCATGAAAATAATCCTTTATCATTTAAAGAATCGTTTAAATATTTGTATGATAAAGAAATAATATTTTATTTCATTGCATTTTTCTTTTTCTTTAGTGGCTTTAATGTTTTGCGAAGTGTACTGACATATTATTTAACAATTATTATGAAAATGCCATTGAGTAAAATAACATTAGTGTCTGCAATTTTATTTGGAGTTGCAGGATTATCGTTTCCAATAACAAAAAAATTTGGTGAAAAATATTCATATAAAAAAATATTGATTGTAGATATTTTGTTGTTGATTATTGGAACAATAGGATTAATTTTTGTGAACGAAAAAATAAATTATTTAGCATATATAATGTTTGTTATTTGTGGATTAGGATTAAGTGGTTCTGCATTCATATTTCCACAAGCGATGCTTAGTGAAATAACAGTACGATTATCTGAAATGAAAAAAGTTAGTTTGGAAGGATTTTTGTTTGGAATACAGGGATTGTTTTTGAAATTAGCATTTTTAGTACAACAAGTTGTTTTAGCCTTAATAATTGTAATAGGAAGTAAAAAAACACTAGGTGGATTGAGAACGGCAACAAAAATAGGAGTAAAATCTACATTGGTAATTGCATTAATATTTTTCGCAATATCATTAACATTTTATAAATTAAAAAAAGAAGATTAAAATTTTAGGAGGTTTTTATGGAAATAAAAGAGATGCAATTAATTGCAAAAGAAATGAGAAGAAACATTATTGAAATGATTTACAGAGCAAAATCAGGACATCCGGGAGGTTCATTATCAATAGCAGACATTTTAGCGGTATTATATTGGAAAGAAATGAATGTTGACCCAAAAAATCCTAAAATGGAAAATAGGGATAGATTTGTTTTAAGTAAAGGACATGCAGCACCGGCTTTATATGCTGCATTAATGGAAAAAGGATACATTAGTAAAGATTTGATTCCAACATTAAGAAGATGGCATTCACCATTACAAGGACATCCTGATATGAAAAAAGTACCAGGAGTTGAAATTTCAACAGGTTCGTTAGGACAAGGGTTGTCAGTTGCAAATGGAATGGCTTTAAGCTCAAAAATATTTAAAAATGATTACAGAGTTTATGCAATTTTAGGAGATGGAGAGTTACAAGAAGGTCAAGTGTGGGAAGCAGTAATGTCGGCAGCACATTATAAATTAGATAATTTAGTAGCATTTGTTGACTATAATAATTTACAAATTGATGGAAATGTATCGGATGTAATGGATGTAGCTTCAGTTTCTGAAAAATTTAAAGCATTTAATTGGCATACTATTGAAATTGATGGACATAATTATGAAGAAATAATAAAAGCATTAGATGAGGCAAAAACAGTAAAAGGTAAACCAACAGCAATTGTAGCGAATACAGTAAAAGGTAAAGGTGTTTCATTTATGGAAAATAACGGTGGATTCCATGGAGCAGCTCCAAATGATGAGCAATATAAACAAGCTATGGAAGAATTAAAATAGGAGGTCAAAAAATGGAAAAAAAATCAACTAGGCAAGCATATGGAGAAGCATTAGTAAAATTAGGAAAAGAAAATAATGATGTGGTAGTTTTAGAAGCAGATTTATCAAAATCAACAATGACAGCATATTTCAAAAAAGAATTTCCAGAAAGACATATAAATGTTGGAATTGCAGAAGCTGATATGATAGGAACAGCAGCAGGATTTGCAACAACTGGTAAAATTCCTTTTGCATCAACTTTTGCGATGTTTGCAGCAGGAAGAGCTTATGATCAAATTAGAAATAGTGTAGCATATCCTAAATTAAATGTTAAAATTTGTCCTACACATGCAGGAGTTTCGTTAGGAGAAGATGGAGGTTCGCATCAAGCTATAGAAGATGTCGCTTTAATGAGAGTAATTCCAGGAATGGTAGTTTTATCACCGGCAGATGCGACAGAAACAGAAAAAATGGTATTTGCAGCAGCAAAATATAATGGACCTGTTTATATAAGATTGGGAAGACTTAATATTCCTGTAATATATGGTGATGATTATAATTTTGAAATAGGTAAAGCACATACGCTAACAGAAGGAAATGATGTAGCAATTTTAGCGACAGGATTAATGGTTTACGAAGCATTAGAAGCAGCTAAATTATTAGAAGCTGAAGGAGTAAAAGCGAGAGTAATTAATGTATCAACAATAAAACCATTGGATGAAGAAACAATATTAAAAGCAGCTAAAGAATGTAAATTTATTGTAACAAGTGAAGAACATTCAGTAATTGGTGGACTTGGAGGAGCTGTTTCGGAATTTTTATCTGAAAATTATCCAGTAAAAGTTATTAAACATGGTGTTTATGATGAATTTGGACAAAGTGCTGATGGAGATACAATGTTGAATAATTATAAATTAAGAGCAAAAGATATAGCAGAAATTGTACTAAAAAATAATAAATAATTAAAGGAACAAAAATGGAGGTAATAAGGCAATGTTTAATCCTATTAAAGAAACATTTAGAAATATATTTAAGGAGAAAAGGTTATTCTTTTCATCATTTTTATCGTTAATAGTTGTGTTTGTATTGTTAGACACATTTATATTTGGAATTTTTAATTTGAATGATTTTAAGTCTAAGATGGAAAACTCAAATCAAGGAATTGTTTATGTTAAAACAATGACACAAGAAGAGATTACAAATTTTCAAGGGAAATTATTACAGATAAAAGGAATAGAGTCTATAAAATATACTTCTAAAGAAAAGGCGTTACAATCATTAGAAGGAGAACTAAATGTTGACTTATCAGAAGAAGAGAATCCATTATTAGATAGTTTTTACATTTATCTTGGAAAAAATACAGATGCAAATCAATTAAAAATAGAATTACAAAAAAATCCGGAAGTAGAAGAGGTTGACTTAAGAGCAGATGAAATTAATAAAATGAATATTTTTAGTAAAAAATTAGATAATGTCTTATTTTATGGTGGAAGTGGAATATTAGTATTTACAATAATATTGTTATCTAATATAACAAGTTTTACTGTTAAAGCTAGAAGAAATGAAATTAGAGATTTAGTAGCTTCAGGAGTTAGAGGAATTGCAATTAAATTTACGTTCTTTTTAGAAGGATTATTATTAGTAATTTTAACTTCATTAATTGGATTTTATGGATTTTATAGATTACAATTATTTATTGTTGAAGGATTGTCAATATTAAACTCTAATATAATTTCAAATTCAACATTTAAAGAATTAACAGGAATATATTTATTTTCATTAATATTGGGATTATTAATTATTATTTATTCAAACTTCATTGGATTACATGGATATTATAGAAAGAAAAAAATAAAAGAAGGAAAAAATGATGAAAAAGAAGAAATAGAAGAAGAAAAAATAGAAAATGAAATGAAAGAAGAAAATAATAATAATAATTAGGAGTATGTAATGAAAAAAATTATAATAAAATTATTTTTATTTTCTTGTACAGTATTTTTAGTATTTGGTAATCAAATAGATAAGAATAAAAAAAGAATTCAACAAATTGATAGTCAAGTTAGTAAAAATAATAAAAAAATTAATGCAAATAAAGGTGAAATAAATAAAGCAAAAAAAGATGAAAATATAACACTTTCACAAGTAAAAGTATTAGATGCAAATATATCAAAGTTACAATCTGAGTATAATGCCGCTGAAAAAAGATATAGAGATATTTTAGCAAAAATAGGAGTTAATACTGAAAATATTAATGCGAATATAGCTGAAATTAATAGGAATACTGAAATTATCAATGTAACGAAAGAAGATTTGTATAAAAAAATTAAAATTTGGGATAAAATAAGAAGAAAAAATGAAAATTCTAAAAGAATAGGGATTACATCTTCATCAATACAAGATAAGAAAAGACATGATTTGAAAATTTTATTTAATAAGCAAAAAGATTATATTTTAAGTGTTGAAGATGTTAAAAAAGGTGTTGAAGATAAAAAAGTAAAAGAAGAGATTTTAAAAGCAAAAAATCAATCAGAAGCAAATGAAGTAAATATCGCTAAAAATGATTTAGAAAGAAAAAGTAAAGAGTTAAATACACTAAAAGCTGAAAAAAATAAATTGATAGCACAGCTTAGAACAAAACAAGCAACATTAAATACTGAAAATAAAAAAATAGAAAAAGATAATTCTCAATTAGCAGCAGAGAAGAAAAAATTAAATGCACAAATTCAAGCAATTATTCAAAGGGCAATAAGAGAAAGACAGCTTGCAATTCAAAAAGCTGAAGAAGAAAAAAGAGCACATGCTGCAGCTTCGGCTTCAGCGGTTCAAAAAAATACAGGAAAAGCTAGAGGCGGTTCTAGTGATTTAGCTGGTAAAAAAACAGCAAATCAACATTCAACAGTTCAAACGCATGAAAACTCTAAAACGGTAACTAATGTACAAGTACCAAAAAGTACAGGAAGTTTAATTAGACCGATATCTGGGCCAGTAGTTGTTAATTTTGGACAAGAAAAAGTGGCAGGACTAAAAAGTAATGGAGTTGAAATTAGAGGATCTGCTGGACAAGCGGTTAAAGCAGCAGATAGTGGAGTTGTAATTTATGCAGGAGCATTGAGTAATTTAGGAAGTGTTGTTATAATTGATCACGGATCATTGGTTACAGTTTATGGGAATTTAGCTGGAATTTCAGTTAGTAAAGGATCAAGCGTTTCAAAAGGTCAAACAATAGGAAGTTTAGGATATGATCAAACAACTAAACAACCTAATTTATATTTTGAAGTTCGTAAAGGTGTAAATATAGTAAATCCTATGGGATTCATTTAACATATTAAAATTAAAGTACCAGAAATTATGTGTAAAACATAGTATGGTACTTTTAATTTTATATAAATAAAATTTCAATGAAAAAATTTTATTTGAATATAAAAATGAAATGTACTCTACACCTTGTAAACATATAAAAAACATATAATATTTTTATTGACAAATTAAAAAAAATAAGTATAATTAAATAGAATACAAAAAAATTAGGAGGAAAATATGAAAAAATTTAAATTATTAGTATTAATGTCTTTATTACTAATTGGGGTAAACAGTTTTTCTATGCATATCATGGAAGGATTTTTACCAATTAAATGGGCAGCATTGTGGTTTGTAGTTTGTATACCGTTTTGGGTATTAGGAATAAGAAAATTAAAAGTTTTATCAAAAGGTAGTAGCCAAGAAAAAATGATGTTAGGGTTAGCAGGAGCGTTTATTTTTGTCTTATCTGCATTAAAAATACCATCAGTTACAGGGAGTTCATCACATCCAACAGGAGTAGGATTATCAGCAATTTTATATGGACCTTATGTAACTTCAATTTTAGGAACTATTGTATTGATTTTCCAAGCGGGATTACTTGCACACGGTGGATTTACAACATTAGGAGCTAATAGTTTTTCAATGGCAATTGTTGGACCGATAGTTGCATTTGCAGTATATAAATTATTAAAAAATAAAAATAAATCAGTAGCAGTTTTTGCAGCGGCAGCATTAGGAGATTTATTTACTTATGTAGTGACTGCAATTCAATTAGCTTTAGCAAACCCATCTGCAACTGGAGGATTTACAGAATCATTAATTAAATTTTTAATGGTATTTGCTGTAACACAAATTCCTTTAGCTATAATTGAAGGATTATTAACAAATATAATTGTAAATATATTAGATAAATATGAAGTAATGGATAATAATGAAAAAGTAGCAGAGGTGACAGAGTAATGAAAAAACAAAATGTAACGAAAAAAAATATAATTTTATTAATAATTATTTTAGTAATTGGAGTATTTCCATTAGTTATGATTAAAGGATCAGACTTTGGAGGGGCAGACGGTAAAGCGGAAGAATTGATTCAAGAAATTAATCCAAATTACGAACCTTGGGCAAAAAATATAATTGAATTACCAGGAGGAGAAACAGAAAGTTTATTATTTGCACTTCAAGCAGCATTAGGAGCAGGAGTAATTGGTTATGTTTTAGGATACTTAAGAGGAGAAAGAAAAAATGCTAATAGATAAAATTTCTTATAGTAATCCTATGAGAGATATAAATCCTGGAATTAAAGTTTTATTTACTATTATTATACTTTTTATATTATTATCAGTGAATAATATTACACTTTATATCTTTGATTTTTTACTTTTTAATATAATAATTAATAAAATTTTAAAAGTATCAGTTAAAGATATGATAAAGTTGTATTTGATTCCAGTATTTTTCCTATTAACTACACTATTTTCATTGTTATTAGTTTCAGCTAATATTACAATATTTTTAGGTAGAGCATTAGCAGCAATATCTGTAGTTTATGCATTAATTTGTTCAACACCTATTATTGATTTTGATTATGTTTTTATGAAAGTTAAAATGCCAAAAATATTTAGAGAAATGTTTTTACTAGTTTATAAATATATATTTATATTATTTGATGTAAAAGATAAAGGAATGAAAGCTCAAAAATCAAGATTAGGATATAAAAATTTTAAAATGAGTATAAAATCTTTCACAACACTTGTAGTTTCTATTTTTAATAAAACAACTTATTATAGCTATAATTCGTCTAAAGCTTTAGAATCAAGGCTTGGGAAAGAATTTTTGTTTTATCATAGAAAATATAAACAAATAGGGAAAGAATCAATAATAATGCTTATTATAATTATACTGAATGTAATGATGGTGATAAAAAATGCTTAAATTAGAAAATATATGTTTTTCATACGATAATAAAAATACTGTTTTACATGATATTTCACTTGAAATTCCTAAAGGTAAAAGAATTGTATTTTTAGGAGAAAATGGTTCAGGGAAATCAACGCTTTTCTTAATAATGAATGGAGTTATGAAAGCGAATAAAGGAAATATTTATCTTAATGAAGAGAAAATAAGTTATAATGAAAAAAGTTTGAATAAATTGAGAGAAAAAGTTGGAATTATATTCCAAGATCCAGATACTCAAATTTTTGCACCAACAGTTTTTCAAGAAGTTGCGTATGGATTGGAAAATTTAGGTTATAGCAGAGAAGTTGTTGAAGAGAAAGTGAATGAAACTTTAAAAAGTTTAGAATTAGAACATTTGAGTGATAGACCGTGTCATCATTTAAGCTATGGGCAGAAAAAAAGAGTAAGTATAGCTGGAATTGTGACTATGGAGCCAGATATTTTGATTTTAGATGAACCAACAGTTTGGTTAGATATAAAAAATGTAAAAAAAGTAAAAAAAATATTAGAAAAATTATATCAAAAAGGAAAAACGACTATAATTTCAACTCATGAAATTGAATTTGCGTATGAAATGGGAGATTATATTTATATTTTAGATAAAGGGAAAATAGTAAAACAAGGAACAAAAGATGAAATTTTTGATGATTATGAATTTTTAAAAAATATAAATTTAGATATTCCATTAAAATATAAATTTGAAAAATTTTTGAAAGAAAAAAATATAGATATTGAAGAGTTTTATAATTATATAAAATAAAAAATAAAAGCACTAAAAATGTTAGAATTAGTGCTTTTTTTAATTTAAATAAAATAAAGATTATTCAAGAATTTGATTAGTATTGAAAAATATACAGTATTTGTATACAATTTTAGATTTATTTAATTAATGAAATTATTACAAATTAGTGATAAATATAGATACAGAGTATTGACAAAAAAATTAATAAGGGTATAATATATACATAATAGGTGTTTATACAAATTTAAAAAATTATAAATAAAATATCCATTAAAGCCCATTATTTCAACATAATTAAAAATCTAGTAATTAGAAAATGTAATTAATGTAAAATATTATATCATAAAATTAATAATTAGATTTACCTATTATTAAACATTAAATTAAAATTATGGGAGAATAAAATTAATTGAACTATAAAATTTTAATAGAAATTTATATAATATTAGTTTTTGGATACTTTTATTAAATTTACGATAAGGTGGTTTGATGAAAAAATTACTTATAACCGGAACGAATAGTGGAAGTGGAAAAACAACGGTATCTAGTATATTGATGGCTTCTCTGGACAATGTCGCTCCATTTAAAGTGGGACCAGATTATATTGATCCGAGTTATCACGAACTTTTTACAGGAAATAAGTCGTACAATTTAGACGCGTTTATGTTTGATGAAAAAACATTAAAACTTCTTTTTAATAAAAATTCACAAGGGAAAGAAATTTCAATAGTGGAAGGTGTGATGGGACTTTATGATGGCTTGGGACATGAAAAAGACAATTTTAGTACAGCACATTTATCAAGAATTTTGGACTTACCGGTAATTTTGGTTGTTAATGCTAAAGGAATTTCAACGAGTGTTGCGGCAGAAGTACTAGGTTTTAAAGAATTTGATAAAAATGTAAACATAAAAGGTGTTATTTTAAATAATGTTTCATCACAAAAATTATATTTAACATTAAAAGATGCAATTGAGAGATTTACTGGTATTGAGTGTGTTGGTTATATTCCTAAAAATGAAAAATTAACAGTAGAAAGCCGGCATCTTGGATTAAAGCAAGCATTTGAATTGAATGCAACTCAAGAATTGGAAGAAAAACGTGAATTATTTAGAAAAATAGGACAAGAATGTTTGGATTTAGAGCGAATAAAAGAGATTGCTAGTGAATTTGAGCCGGTATTTTCAATGGATGATATAGAAAATATTAAAGCATTGAAAAATAAATATAAAGGGAAAAAAATAGCAGTTGCTAAAGATGGAGCGTTTTCATTTTATTATCATTCAAATTTTGACTTGTTTGAATATTCAGGACTTGAAATAGTAGAATTTAGTCCAGTGAATGATGAAAAAGTGCCAGATGGAGTAGATATAATTTATTTAGGTGGAGGATATCCAGAATTATATGGAAAAGAGTTATCTGAAAATAAAACAATGCTTGAAAGTATAAAAAAGGCATTTGAAAATAATGTAAAAATATATGCTGAATGTGGAGGATTTATTTATTTGACAAAAGGTATCACAGAATTAGATGGAAATAAATTTGATTATGTTGGACTTTTTGACATTGAAATTGGAATGAGAAATAAATTAAATATAGGAAGATTCGGTTATATAAACATTGAAATTGATAAGGGAAATGGGGAAAAAATATTAACTAAAGGGCACGAGTTTCATTATTCGGAAATAAAAGAAAATAATGGAGAAAAAGCCGTTTATAAAATAAGTAAAATAGATGGTCGTAAGTGGGAATGTGGATATAAGAAAAAAAGTGCATTAGCAGGTTACCCACACATAAATTTCTTTAGTAATGTAGAGTTGTTTAAATATATTATAGAACAATTATAAAAAATATAAAATAAAATTTAGGAGGAAAGATGAGTTATATTAAAGATCCAAAGTCGATAGAAGTTAGAAGTTATGAAATGATTACAGAAGGGTTAGAAGGAAGAGAAGCTAGATTTTCAGAAGAGGAACAATGGATAGTAAAAAGATTGATTCACACAACAGGAGATTTTGATTATGTAAATATTACAGAATTTGGAAATGATCCTATAGAAGCAGCAAAAGAAGCGTTATTAGAAGGAAATTGTAAAATTTATTGCGATACAAATATGATTGTAAATGGATTAAATAAAAAAGGATTACAAAAATTTGGAGCAGAAGCGTATTGCTTGGTAGCTGATCCGGATGTAGCAAAAGAAGCTCAAGAAAGAGGAATTACAAGATCTATGGTTGGACTTGAAAGAGCTTTAAAAGATCCACAAACAAAAATATTTATAATAGGAAATGCACCGACAGCATTATTTACATTATTAGAAAAAATGGGAGAAAATAAACCTAAATTAATAATTGGAGTGCCAGTTGGATTTGTTGGATGTCCAGAATCAAAAGCAGAATTATCAAAATACGATGTTCCATTTATAAGAACGAATGGTACAAAAGGTGGAAGTACAGTTGGTGTAGGTGTAATGCACGGGATTTTATATCAAATGTATGAAAGACACGAATATTTTAATAATTAATATAAATGAAAAAACACAGAATGATAAAAATAAAATTAAATAGGAAATAAAATGGATATAAAAAATGATTATGTGTATTATAATGGGAAAAAGCTAAGATATGGGTATACAACGGGAAGTTCGGCAACGGCAGCGACTAAAGTGGCACTTAGTGTACTTTTAGGAATTGAAGATGAAACTTTGAAAAAAGTAGAGTTGACAGTACCAGCAGGGCAAACTATAGAAATACATGTAGAAAGAATAGAAAAATTAGAAGATGGTAGTGTTTTAGCTGTTGTTTTAAAAGACGGTGGAGATGATCCAGATGTGACTCATGGGTTAGAAATAATATCCAAAGTAAAGTTTAGAGATGATAACAAAATAAATGTATTTGGTGGAAAGGGAGTTGGAAAAGTTACAAAAATTGGATTGCCGGTAGAAATAGGGAAATCTGCTATAAATCCTACACCAATGAGTATGATAAAGGGTGTTATTGATGAATTGTTACCTAAAGGAAAAGGTATTGATGTTGAAATAAGTGTACCTCGAGGAGAGGAAGTTTCAAGGAAAACATTGAATTCTAAATTAGGAATTATTGGAGGAATTTCAATTTTAGGAACTATGGGAATTGTAAGACCCATGTCGGAAGAGTCGTGGAAAAGCTCGCTTGCAATAGAATTAAAACAAGCGTTAGTAGAATTTGGAGAAAATGAAGCATTATTTTTATTTGGAAATCGTGGGAAATCATATTTGGAGGAAAATTTCTCAAATAGAGCAAAGCAAGGTGTAGTAATTAGTAACTTTGTCGGCTATATGTTCGACAGAGCGTGTGAGTATAATGTAAAAAAAGTGTATTTTATAGGAGAAATAGGGAAATTTGTTAAAGTAGCAGGGGGAATATTTCATACTCACAGTAGAGTGTCTGACGCTAAAATGGAGATATTTGCTGCAAATGCTCTTTTAGTTAATGAAAAAATAGAAAATGTGTATAAGATTTTAGGAGCAAATACGACAGAGGAAGCAACAAGTTATGTTACTAAAAAAGAAGTTTATAACTTACTATCTGAAAAATCAAAACAAAAATGTCAAGAATATTGTAGAAGAAATGGCCGAGAAGATTTAGAGGTGGAATGTTTAATAATTTCAGCTGAAAGAAAAATTTTAGGTCATAGTAAACATTTTTTTGATAAATTTTAAAAAGAAAAAGAGTGGAATATGGAAAAAATAAAAATTTTAGGATTAGGACCTGGAAATTTAGATTATACATTGCCAATCGCTATAAAAAAAATAGTGGAAAGTGATGTAATTATCGGGGGGAAAAGGCATATAGAAAGTTTAGGGAAATATGCTGAAAATAAAGAATATTGCTATATAACGGGAGATTTACAAAAGGTTTTAGATTTTATAAATAAAAATAGACATAAGAAAATATCGTTAATTTTATCGGGAGATACAGGTTTCTACAGTATGCTAACATTTATGAGAAAACATTTTAAAGTTAGAGAACTTGAAGTTGTTCCGGGTATATCGAGTATTCAGTATATGTTTGCAAAAATTTCAGATTATTGGTATGATGCGAAAGTTTCGAGTGTCCACGGAAAACAATTTGATTATGTGAGTAGTTTGAAAAAATATGGAAAAATGGGACTTCTTACAGATTTTAAAGAGAACACACCACAAAATATTGCAAAAAAATTAGTTGAAAATGAGTTGGGTGAAACGATTATTTATGTTGGTGAAAATTTATCTTATGAAAATGAAAAAATTTCAAAATATAAAGCAAGTGAACTTATGAATATTGAAGAAAAATTTGGAATGAATGTGGTAGTATTAAAATTGAGTGATGAGGAATAAAAGGAGATAAAATTGAAAAATAGAAAAATTATAACAGTTTTTATTTCGATAATAATGTTGACGGTTATTGGATATTCATTAACAGACAGAGAAGCTAAAAAAATAGAGCCAACTGTTGTTTATACAAAAGGACAATATGTGAAAATAGCGTCAGATCAAGCAGTTGAAATAATGAAAAAAGAGAAAAATTATGTAATAGTTGATGTTAGAACGCCTGAAGAATATAAAGAAGGGCATATTCCAAATGCTATAAATATACCGCTTGATACAATTGATAATTATATTAGCCAAAATGTAGAAAACTTAAAAGATAAAAATCAATTAATAATGGTGTATTGTAGAAGTGGAAGAAGAAGTGCGGAAGCAGCAAAAAAATTATTAGCAAAAGGATACATGAATGTAATTGATTTCGGTGGAATTAATGACTGGAAAGGTGAAATAGTTAAATAAAAAAGAAAAGAGGAAATAAAATGTATCATGTTAAAGATGACGAATTTATTAGAGCTAAAGTTCCTATGACAAAAGAAGAAGTTAGAGCGATAAGTATAGCTAAAATGGAAATGAAAGATACTGATATTTGTATTGATATTGGTGGTGGAACAGGTTCTGTAAGTATTGAAATGGCTAGATTTGCTAATAAAGGTCATGTTTATACAATAGAGCATAATGCAGATGCAGTAGATTTGATTAGACAAAATATGGAAAAATTTAAAATAGAAAATATGACATTAATATCGGGAGAAGCTCCACAAGATTTACCTCAAGGAGTAACATTTGATAAAGTGTTTATTGGTGGATCTGGAGGGAATTTAAAGGAAATAATACAGTATTCTTATGATAATTTAAAAGAAGGTGGAATTATTGCTTTAAACTTTATAGTATTAGAAAATACATTTGATGCGTTGAATGGACTTAAAGAAACAGGATTTAAAGATGTTGACATTTCACAAGTTATTGTTGCAAAAAATAGAAGAGTTAGAGATTTTAATATGATGATGGCAGAAAATCCAATTTATGTTATAAGTGCAAGAAAGGGATAAAATGAAAAAAGGTAAATTTTATGGAATAGGAGTAGGAGTAGGAGATCCGGAGAATATAACTATTAAAGCAACAAAAAAATTACATGAAGTAGATGTACTGATTTTACCAGAAGCAAAAAGTGGAGAAGGAAGTACAGCTTTTAATATTGTCAAAGAATATGTAAAAGAAAATGTTGAACAAATATTTCTTGAATTTCCAATGGTAAGAGATGTAGAAGCAAGAAAACAATTTAGAAAAAATAATGCAGAAATAATAAAAGCAGAATTAGAAAAAGGAAAAAATGTAGCATTTTTAACTATTGGAGATCCGATGACATATAGTACTTATACTTATGTTTTGGAACATATGGAAGATGATGTTGAGGTTGAAACTATTGCAGGAATTACATCATATCAAAGTATTGCTGCAAGATTAAATGTCCCACTTATGATAGGTGATGAAGATTTAAAAATAATATCTTTAAATAAAAATACGGATATAAAAAAAGAAATTGAAAATAATAGTAATGTAGTTTTTATGAAAATAAGCAGAAATCTTGAAAAATTGAAAGAAGTTTTAACAGAAACAGGTAATATTAATAATGTTTTAATTGTTTCTGATTGTGGAAAAGAATCGGAAGTAATTTATGTAGGACTTGAAAATGTAGAAGAAGTACCTTATTTTTCAACAATGATTTTGAAAAAAAATGGAATTGAAAATTGGAAGAGATTTATAAAAAAGTAAATTAAAATAATTGAATTTATTTTTGAATTAGTTAAAAAGTTAATGAGAAAGGGTAAAAATGGAAAAAGTATATTTTATAGGAGCTGGGCCTGGGGATCCGGAATTAATTACAATAAAAGGTCAAAGAATCGTGAAAGAGGCAGATGTAATAATTTATGCTGGATCGTTAGTTCCAAGAGAAGTAATAGAATGTCATAAAGAAGGAGCAGAAGTATATAATTCAGCTTCAATGTCGCTAGATGAAGTGATAGAAGTGACAGTAGCAGCGATTAAAGCTGGGAAAAAAGTAGCAAGAGTTCACACAGGAGATCCTGCAATTTATGGAGCACATAGAGAGCAAATGGACGTGTTAGATGAACATGGAATTGAATATGAGGTAATTCCCGGAGTGAGTTCGTTCTTAGCTTCGGCTGCTGCGTTGAAAAAAGAGTTTACTTTACCAAATGTATCTCAAACAGTTATTTGTACGAGAATTGAAGGTAGAACACCAGTTCCAGAAAAAGAAAGTTTAGAAAGTTTAGCAAGTCATAAAGCTTCAATGGCAATATTTTTATCAGTTCATATGATAGACAAAGTTGTAAAAACACTTGCGACTTCTTATCCAATGACAACTCCGGTTGCAGTAGTACAAAGAGCAACTTGGGAAGATCAAAAAATAGTACTTGGAACGCTTGAAACTATTGAACAAAAAGTAAAAGAAGCTGGAATAAATAAAACTGCTCAAATATTAGTTGGTGATTTTTTAGGAAATGATTATGAAAAATCAAAATTATATGACAAACATTTTACGCACGAGTATAGAAAAGGTGTGAAATAGAGTAATGTGTCGTATTTTTTATTGAAATATGATATAAACTACTTTAAATAAAAATTATAAAAATTAATAATTATTTAAACAATATTAATGATATAAAAATTTAAAGTAATGAAAGGAAATGAAATGTCTGATATTTTAAAAGAAAACAATGAAATAAGTCAAAGAGCTGAGCTTCATAGAAAAATATGGGCAATAGCTGATGATGTTCGTGGAGCGGTTGATGGATGGGATTTTAAACAATACATATTAGGAATTTTGTTTTATAGATTTATATCAGAAAATATGACAGAATTTTTTAACTCTGCAGAACATGAAGCAGGGGACTTAGAATTTGATTATGCACAAATTACAGATGAGGAAGCTGAAATAGATTTTAAGCCAAATACAGTTGAAGATAAAGGATTTTTTATTTTACCGAGTCAACTTTTTGAAAATGTTGTGAAAAATGCTAGAGAAAACGAAAATTTGAATACAGATTTAGCAAATATATTTAAAGCGATAGAAGGAAGTGCTATCGGTTATGCGTCAGAAGATGATATAAAAGGCTTGTTTGAAGATATTGACACAACGAGTAATCGTTTAGGAGGAACAGTAGCTGAAAAAAATAAAAGACTAACTGATATCTTGATAGGAATTTCAGAAATTAATTTTGAAGACTTTAAAAATAACGACATTGATGCGTTTGGAGATACATATGAATATTTAATTTCAAATTATGCAAGTAATGCTGGAAAATCAGGTGGAGAATTTTTTACACCACAAACTGTATCAAAACTTTTAGCTAGACTTGTTATGGATGGAAAAACAAGTATTAATAAAGTTTATGACCCCACTTGTGGAAGTGGATCATTACTTTTACAAATGAAAAAACAATTTGAAGAACATATAATAGACGAAGGATTTTTTGGACAAGAAATTAATATGACGAACTTTAACTTGGCTCGTATGAATATGTTCTTACATAATATAAATTATAATAATTTTTCAATAAAAAGAGGAGATACTTTAATAAATCCGATGCATAAAGATGAAAAACCGTTTGATGCGATAGTTTCAAATCCTCCGTATTCTATAAAATGGGTAGGAGATGGAGATCCGACACTTATAAACGATGAAAGATTTGCTCCAGCAGGTAAATTAGCACCTAAATCTTATGCAGATTACGCTTTTATAATGCACTCGTTAAATTATTTGTCAAGTAATGGTAGAGCAGCAATCGTATGTTTTCCAGGTATTTTTTATAGAAAAGGTGCCGAGAGAACGATTAGAAAATATTTAGTAGACAATAATTTTATAGATTGTGTGATACAATTACCAGAAAAACTATTTTTTGGTACATCAATAGCAACTTGTATTTTAGTGATGGCAAAAAATAAAACAGAAAATAAAATATTATTTATAGATGCGAGTAAAGAATTTAAGAAAGAAACAAATAATAACATATTAGTAGAAGAAAATATTAATACAATTGTGGAGGAATTTAGGGAAAGAACGGACAAACAATATTTTTCAAGATATGTAGATAAAGTAGAAATAGAAGAAAATGACTACAATTTATCGGTATCAACATATGTGGAAAAAGAAGATACAAGAGAAGTTATAGACATAAAAGTGTTAAATAAGGAAATTGAGGAAATAGTGAAGAAAATAGATGAATTGAGAGCGTCTATTGACGAAATTGTGAGGGAGTTAGAGGATGAGTAAAGAGGGAAATAGTGAGGTAATAATTTATAATACGGAAGATGGAAAAGCAAAAATAAATTTGAAGTTAGAAAATGGGACAGTTTGGTTAAATCAACTTCAAATAGCAGAGCTTTTTCAAACAACGAAACAAAATATTAGTAAACATATAAAAGCAATATTTAATGATAGTGAATTAAGTGAAGAAGTGGTTGTAAACTATCAGTTGACAACCACAAAACATGGAGCGATAGAAGGTAAAGAACAAAGTCGGGAAGTAGCTTATTATAATCTTGATATGATTCTTGCGATAGGGTATCGTGTTCGCTCGCCACGTGGAGTACAATTTAGAATTTATGCTTCAACAATATTAAAAGAGTATCTAATAAAAGGTTTTACAATGGACGACGAAAGATTAAAAAACTTTGGAGGAGGAATTTATTTCAAAGAACTTTTAGAGAGAGTACGTGATATTCGTTCGAGCGAAAAAATATTTTATCGTCAAGTTTTGGATTTATTTGCAACGAGTGTTGACTATGATTCAAAAAGTAATGAAGCAAAAAAATTTTTTGCTACAGTTCAAAATAAGATGCATTATGCAATTCATCATAATACTGCGAGTGAACTTGTATATAACAGAGTTGATGCAAACAAAGAATTTTTGGGGCTTACAACATTTAAAGGAGAATTGCCATCATTAAGTGAAGCAAAAGTTGCAAAAAATTATCTTGATGAAAAGGAATTACGAGGATTAAATCAACTTGTGTCAGGGTATTTAGATTTTGCAGAAAGACAAGCAGAAAGAGAAATTGCTATGAAAATGTCAGATTGGGTAAAACATGTTGATAATATTTTGACTGCAACAGGAGAGGACTTGTTAGAAGGAAATGGGAAAATTTCACATAAACAAATGGAGCAAAAGGTAGAAGATGAATACAAAAAATATTCTGCACATACTTTGACTCAAGTGGAACGAGATTATTTGGAAGAAATAAAAAATATAGAAAAAATAGCGAAAAATAGGAAAAAAAATGAATAAAATAGAAGAAATGCTAAAAAATGAGAAGGTGGAATGGAGGAAATTGGGGGAGCTGATAGATTATGAACAACCAACTAAGTATATAGTTAATGAAACAGATTATAGTAATGAATACGAAATACCAGTATTAACAGCAGGGCAAACATTTATATTAGGTTATACAAATGAAAAAGAAAATACCTATAAAGCTTCAAATGAGTTTCCAGTTATAATTTTTGATGACTTTACTACAAGTAATCATTGGGTTGATTTTGAATTTAAAATTAAATCTTCAGCTATGAAAATATTAAAACCAAAAAATAGTCTTATTACATTCAGATACTGTTATTACTTTATAAAAACTTTAAATATTGATATAACAGATCATAAACGAATGTGGATATCAAAAATTTCAAATATAGAAATCCCAATACCATCAATAAAAATACAAGAAAAAATTGTAAAAATACTTGACAAATTCACAAAATATGCTACCGAGTTAGAGACCGAGTTAGAGACCGAGTTAGAGAAACGTATTAAACAATATAATCACTATCGTGATAGGTTGCTGAGTGAAACTTATCTTGAAAAAATTACAAGAGAGATGGAAGAAGATAGAACACTTCTTTTAACAACATTAGGAGAAATAGGAGAGTTTACAAGAGGAAATGGATTGCAGAAAAAAGACTTTTTAGATAATGGAAATCCTGTAATTCATTATGGACAAATTTATACTAAGTATGGTTTTTATGCTGAAAAAGTTATTTCTTATGTAAGTGATGAAATTTTTTCTAAATTAAAAAAAGCTAAGAAAAATGACATATTAATAGCAACAACATCAGAAAATATGGAAGATGTTGGAAAGTGTGTTGTTTGGTTGGGAGAAGAAGAAATTGGTTTTTCAGGAGATATGTATAGTTATAGAACAAATCAAAATGCTAAATATATTGCATATTATTTTCAAACAAATGAATTTCAAAAGATAAAAGAGAGAAAAGTAACAGGGACAAAACTAAGTAGAATTCATGGAGAGGATATGAGTAAAATCCCAATTTATTTACCTTCACTTGATATTCAAAATAAAGTTGTAAAAATTTTAGATAAATTTCAAGAAATGTTGGAAGATACAAAAGGGTTGTTGCCTCAAGAAATTGAATTGAGACGAAAACAATATGAATATTATAGAGAAAAACTCTTGACATTTGATTCAGAATATGCTAGAGAGAGAGAGAGAGAGAGAGAGAGCTTGGTAATGAATATTTAGAATTATTAGCAGAAGCTGCTAAAATTGTGGGTCTAAATTTGTGGAAAATTAAGAGAAAAAAATTAGATAATGTTATCAAATCATTAAAAACGGGATTAAATCCGAGAAGTTTTTTCAAATTGAATACACCAGATGCTGAAAATTATTATGTAACAATTAGAGAAATTGAAAAAAATAAAATAAAATTTTCAGATAAAACAGATAGAATTAATAATGAAGCTTTAAAATTATGCAATAATAGATCAAATCTTGAAGTAGGAGATGTGATATTTTCAGGGACTGGAACTATAGGAGAAGTTGCATTAATAGAAGAAAATCCATATAATTGGAATATAAAAGAAGGTGTTTATTCATTAAAGCCAAATTGTGAAATTATTAATTCTAAATATTTAATGTATGCGTTGATGGGGAAAGATATTAAAAATAAAATTTCTAAAAAAATTTTTGGTGGAACAGTAAAAAGTATATCAATGAAAGATTTAATAGAAATAAAAATATTACTGCCATCTTTAGAAGTACAAGAATATGTCGTGTCAATTCTTGATAAATTTGACACTTTAGTTAATGACATAAAAATCGGACTACCAAAAGAAATTGAATTAAGACAAAAACAATATGAATATTATAGAGAAAAATTATTAAATTTTAAAAAATAAAATATCAAAATGAAGGAGTAGAACGAATGTCAGAAAAAATGATAAAATATAGTGGAAATTCTACGATAGCAGAAATGACAAATGGTATTATTTTAGCAAAATTTGAAAAAGAATTAAAAGTTGGAGAAACTGGGTATCAAACGGAAGCTGAGCTTGAAAAACAAATGATTGAAAACTTGATTTCTCAAGGATATGAGAGACTTGTAGTAAAATCTAACGAAGATTTGTATGCCAATTTAAAAATTCAAATAGAAAGACTTAACGGAGTTTCATTTACAAAAGATGAATGGAGTAGATTTTTATTAGAATATTTGGACGCACCAAATGACGGAATGATTGAAAAAACTAGGAAAATCCAAGAAAATCATATTTATGACTTTGTTTTTGATGACGGACATTTGAAAAATATAAAAATAATTGATAAGAAAAATATTCATAACAATTATTTACAAGTGATAAATCAATTTAGCCAAAAAGGTAGTAGTCAAAATCGTTATGATGTAACAATTTTAGTTAATGGATTGCCACTTATTCATATTGAATTGAAGAAACGTGGAGTAAATCTTCATGAAGCATTTAATCAAATTCATCGATATAGTAAAGAAAGCTTTAATAGTGAAAATTCATTGTATAAATATGTTCAAATTTTTGTGATTTCTAATGGAACTTATACGAGGTATTTTGCAAATACAGCAGCTCAAAGTAAAAACAATTATGAATTTACTTGTGAATGGGCAGACGCAAAAAATAAAGTCATTCGTGATATAGAAGATTTTACAAAAACATTTTTTGAAAAACGTGTAATTTTAGAATTAATTATAAAATATTGTGTTTTTGATTCAAATGATACTTTACTTATTATGAGACCATATCAAATAGCTGCCACAGAAAGAATTTTATGGAAAATAAATTCAAGTTATGAATCAAAAAAAGCTGGGAAAATAGAAGCTGGTGGATACATTTGGCATACAACAGGATCAGGGAAAACATTGACTTCATTTAAAGCAGCAAGATTGGCAACAAATCTTAGTTATATTGATAAAGTATTTTTTGTTGTAGATAGGAAAGATTTAGATTATCAAACTATGAAAGAATATCAAAGATTTCAACCTGATAGTGTAAATGGAAGTAAAGATACAAAAGAGTTAAAAAGATGTATTGAAAAAGATGATAATAGAATTGTCGTCACAACAATACAAAAATTAAATGAATTTATAAAGAAAAATATAAATCATGAAATTTATGATAAACATTGTGTTCTTATATTTGATGAATGTCATCGCTCTCAGTTTGGAGATGCACAGAAAAATATAAGAAAGTCATTTAAGAAATATTATCAATTCGGATTTACGGGAACTCCAATTTTTCCGGAAAATTCTCTTGGCGGAGATACAACAGCAGGTATATTTGGGGCACAACTTCATAGCTATGTTATAACCGATGCTATTCGTGATGGTAAGGTTTTAAAATTCAAGGTGGATTATAATAATATTACACCACAATTCAAAAC
>CALHVR010000007.1 GCA_938037005.1 uncultured Leptotrichiaceae bacterium
TGATATAAAAAATAAAATAATTAAATGTAAAAAATATATTGAAAAAGGTAATTCACTTGAAAAATCATTTTTATATATAAGTAAAAATCAAGATTTTATACAAATGATAAAAATCGCAGAAAAGACAGGGAAATTAAGTGAAGTATTTAAAAATATATATTTAAAATATGAATTTCGTGAAAAAATAAAAAAAGAAGTAAAAAGTTTGAGCATTTATCCAGTAACAGTTATAATTACAGCAATTATTATAATTTTTATATTACTTAAGGTTGTAGTTCCCAAATTTGTTTTAATTTATGAAGATATGGGACAAAAACTTCCAACAGTAACAGAAAATGTAATTTTAATAAGTAAATTAATTAATAAGTATTGGTTTTATGTGTTATTCATTTTAGGAATAATTTTTCTTTTTTTTAGAAATTATATAAAAAACAATAAAATAAATTATGAAAAGAATATATTAAAAATAAAAATAATTGGGAAAATATATAGAGAAATAAAAATACTTGATTTTAGTCAAAATATGTATTCATTGTTATGCTCAAAAATAGAATTAATACAAGCTTTAGAGCTTTGTTTTAAAAATACTGAAGGATTTTTTAAAAAAGAATTAGAAAAAATAGTAGTTAAACTAAAAAAAGGAAAAGAAATTACAAAAAGTTTTGGAAATAGTGCTTTTTTTGATAGAGAATATATAAGTTTTTTGAATATTGGCGAAAAAACAGGAGATATGGAAACTGCGTTTAGTAATTTAACGGAAATTTATTATGATAGAGTAAATGAAAAAATTAAGTTATTTTTAAAAATATTAGAACCAGTTTCCATTATAATAATTGGAATTATAATAGGATTTATTGTGTTTTCAGTTATGATGCCTATATTTAAAATGAGTGAAGGATTATAAAAAAGAGAGGAGAGTATAAATTATACATAAATTTATAAAATGTATAATTATATAAAAAATGATAGAAAATTTTGATAAATCGTCTGAATATACGCAAAAATTATTTAAAATAGATGATGATATAATTTTAGAAATTGAGGAAGAAAGTTTAAAAGATAAAGTTCCGATTATAACGAGAGAAGTTTTGAATTTTATGTTATTTGAAGCTGAAAGAATAAAAGCTAAAAATATATTAGAAATAGGGACAGCTACAGGTTTTTCTGGAATTTTTTTGGCACAAATTGCAAATAGAAATAGTGGGAAACTTACAACGATAGAAATTGATGAAGTGAGATATAAAAAAGCTAAAGAAAATTTTAAAAAATTAGGATTATTAGAAAAAAATGAGATGATATTAGGTGATGCTTTAGATGAAATACTAAAATTAGATAAAGATAGAAAATATGATTTTATATTTATTGATGCTTCAAAGGGACAATATAAAAAGTTTTTTGAGATGTGCTATAATCTTTTAGAAAAAAATGGAACAATTTTTATTGATAATATTATGTTTAGAGGAATTGTTGCAGAGGATGAAAATGAAATACCTAAAAGATATAAAACGATAGTTAAAAGGCTTAAAGAATTTATAAATGAATTAAATGAAAAATATAATTTTGTGTTGTTACCGTTTGGAGATGGAGTAGGGTTAGTAAGAAAAGTTTAAAATATAATAATATAAATTTAGGTAATAAAATGAAGAGGGAAAAAATGAAAAATATAAAAAATATAATAATATTATTTGTAATGTTATTGGCATTTAATGGATTTTCTGATAGAAAATTATCAGTTGAAGATAGAAAAAAAGTTATAAATATATTAGAAAATTATAATTTATTAAATAATGATAAAATGATAAAAACTAAAAAAGAAATGCGTGGAGTATGGATAGCAAGTGTTTTGAATATTGATTGGCCTTCAAAAAAAGGACTTAGTGTTGAAAGTCAAAAACAAGAATTTATAAAAATATTAGATAATATAAAAGATTGGAATATGAATGCCGTATTTGTACAAATTAAACCTGTTGGAGATGCTTTTTATCCTTCTAAATATTCTCCGTGGTCTGAATATTTAACAGGTGTTCAAGGGAAAAATCCGGAATATGATCCATTAAAATTTATGATAGAGGAAGCGCATAAAAGAAATATAGAATTTCATGCGTGGTTCAATCCTTATAGATTGACAATGTCAGGTGGAATTGATAAATTATCAAATGATAATATCGGTAAACAGCGACCAGATTGGACAATAACTTATGGAGGGAAATTATACTTGAATCCCGGTATACCAGAAGTAAATGATTATATTGTTAAAAGTATAATGGAAGTGGTTGAAAATTACGATATTGATGGTGTCCATATGGATGATTATTTTTATCCGTATAAAGTGAAAGGTGAAATATATAAAGATGAAGAGCAATTTGAAAAATATGGAAAAGGATTTAAAAATGTAGCAGATTGGCGTAGAGATAATGTTAATAAATTAATAAAACAGTTACACGAATCAATAAAAACGGAAAAAGAGAATGTATCATTTGGAATAAGTCCGTTTGGTGTTTGGCGTAATATTTCAACGGATTCAGTGAGAGGATCAAATACAAAAGCAGGAATACAAAATTATGATGATTTA
This sequence comes from uncultured Leptotrichiaceae bacterium, assembly GCA_938037005.1. Taxonomy (GTDB): domain Bacteria; phylum Fusobacteriota; class Fusobacteriia; order Fusobacteriales; family Leptotrichiaceae; genus CALHVR01. The sequence continues at coordinate 2,573 of CALHVR010000007.1, forward strand.
TATGCAGATATATTATATTGGATGGGAAATAATTGGATAGATTATGTTGCCCCACAAATTTATTGGAATCAAGGATTTAAAATTGCAGAATATAATACTTTAGTGAATTGGTGGAGTAAATATGCTAAAAAAACAAACACTGATCTTTATATAGGACAAGCAGCATATAGAATAAAAGATTGGGATAATAGTGATGAACTTATAAATCAAATAAAATACAATAGAGAATTTAAAGAAGTAAAAGGGAGTATATTTTTTAGTTATTCATCGCTTGTAAAAAATCCTAAAGGAATACTTGAAAAAATAAAGAATGATGTTTATTCTAAAGAGGAATAAAAAATGAAAATTATTAAAGATAAAAATCATAGAAATAATAAAAAACTTGAAATAAGGGCGTTAAAATAGATATACGGAAATGTCCTTGACAAGAATATTGAAAAGTTGTATAATACAAAAAAATGGAACAAAAAAGTATACGAAATAAATTCTAGGAGGAAAATTATGACTATTGATAAAAAAGAATTGAAAGGTAGTATTATAAAAAAAGTTAGAAGTCAATACGGAAAAACATTAGAAGAAGCACATGAATTTGAATTATACAATGCAGTATCAAGAGCTGCAATGGATTTCGTTGTAGAACAATGGTATAACACTAAAAAAACTTACGCTAAAAAACAAGTAAAACAAGCATACTATTTCTCAGCTGAATTTTTAATGGGTAGATATTTAGGAAATAACTTAATTAATTTACAAATTAATGATGCAGTGAAAGAAACTTTAAATGAGTTAGGTGTAGATATTAACAAAATTGAAGATCAAGAATCAGATACAGGATTAGGAAATGGTGGATTGGGAAGATTAGCAGCATGTTTCTTAGATTCAATGGCTACTTGTAAATTACCAGGACATGGATACGGATTAAGATATAAATACGGAATGTTTGAACAAAAAATTGAAAATGGATACCAAGTTGAGTACCCAGATAACTGGACAAAATATGGTGACCCTTGGTCAATAAAAAGAATGGATAGAGTTTATGAAGTAAAATTTGGTGGACAAATTGAAATTCATAAAGATGAAGTAGGAAAGGAATACTTTAAAAGAGTAAATACGGAAGATGTTTTAGCTGTAGCTTATGATGTACCAGTTGTAGGATATGGTAATGAAACTGTAAATACTTTAAGATTATGGGAAGCAAGATCACCAGAAGGATTTGATTTAAAATTATTTAATGATCAAACATATTTACAAGCATCAGAAAAAGCAGTAAAAGCTGAAGATATTTCAAGAGTATTGTATCCAAATGATACTGAAAAAGATGGGAAAGTTTTAAGATTGAAACAACAATTCTTCTTTACTTCAGCTTCATTACAAGATATTGTTAGAAGATACAAAGGGACTTACGGTAATGATTTTTCAAAATTTGCTGATAAAGTGGCAATTCAATTAAACGATACTCACCCAGTTGTAGCAATACCAGAGTTAATGAGAATATTCTTGGATTATGAAAAATTAAGTTGGGATGAAGCTTGGGCAATTTGTCAAAAAGTGTTCGCATATACAAACCATACAATTTTATCGGAAGCATTAGAAAAATGGGATATTTCATTATTCCAACCATTATTACCAAGAATTTATCAAATAATAGAAGAAATTAATAGAAGATTTGTAATGGAATTAAATGAAAAATATCCAGGAGATTGGGGTAAAATTGATTATATGTCAATCATTGGAAATGGACAAGTAAGAATGGCTTGGTTAGCGATTGTTGGATCTCATAAAGTTAACGGAGTTGCAGCGTTACATACTGAAATCTTAAAAAATTCTGAATTAAAAGATTGGTACAATTTATATCCTGAGAAATTCTTAAACAAAACAAACGGAATTACTCAAAGAAGATGGTTATTAAAATCAAATCCAGAGTTAGCTGAAATGATTACATTCTTAATAGGAGATAAATGGATAACTGATTTATTTGAATTAAAAAAATTAGAACAATTTATTGAAGATGACAATGTATTAAATAGAATATCAGAAATTAAATTTAATAATAAATCTAAATTAGCTCAATATATTAAAGAAACAACAGGAATTGAAGTAAATCCTCATTCAATATTTGATATACAAGTTAAAAGATTACATGAATATAAAAGACAATTATTAAATGTGTTAAATATTATGGATTTATATAATAAATTAAAAGAAAATCCATTTATGGATATAGAACCAAGAACATTTATTTTTGGAGCAAAAGCAGCATCAGGATATAGAAGAGCTAAAGGAATTATTAAATTGATAAACGCTATTGCAGAAAAAATAAATAATGATCCAACAATAAATGGTAAAATCAAAGTTGTGTTCTTAGAAAATTATAGAGTATCACTTGCAGAAAAAATATTCCCAGCAGCAGATATATCAGAGCAAATTTCTACAGCAAGTAAAGAAGCATCAGGAACTGGAAATATGAAATTTATGTTAAATGGTGCATTGACTTTAGGTACTTTAGATGGAGCAAATGTTGAAATAGTTGAAGAAACTGGAGCAGAAAATGAGTTCATCTTTGGATTAAAAGCTCACGAAGTTGAAGAATTACAAAATAATGGAGGATATAATCCATTTGAAGTAATTGACAATGTTGAAGGATTAAGAAAAGTATTAGATCAATTAGGTGATGGAACTTATAATGATAACCATAAAGGAATCTTTAGAGAATTACAAGCTTCATTATTGTATGGAGTAGATGGATCAAGACCAGATGTTTACTTCTTATTAAAAGACTTTGAATCGTATAGAGAAGCACAAGCAAGAGTAGATGCAGCATATAAAGATAGAAGAAATTGGGCTAAAAAAGCATTGAAAAATATTGCAAATGCAGGTAAATTTAGTTCAGATAGAACGATTATGGAATATGCTAGAGAAATTTGGAATATTGAACCAACAGAAATTGATAATTATATAGAAGATTAAAAAAATAAAAAAATAAAATAAAATAAATACTCACATTATAAAATGATATGTATTTTTGTAAATAATTGAAATTTATAATTAATTACAGCTATATATCCTAAAAAACTTATTTTGTGAGTATTTTTATTTATATAAAATTATTTGGGAAAAAAGATTTTTTTTTGTAATAAGTATTGAAAAAATAGAAAAATTAAGGTATAATTGAAGTAGTAAGATACAGATATGATTATTAGGAGGAAGAGTAATGAAAAAACTTATTACAGTTTTAAGTATCATGGCTACTTTAGTTTTGTTTGTTGTAGCTTGTGGTTCTAAACCAGCTGAAGGTGAACAAAAAACTGAAAGTGCAGGTGCGGCTAAAAAATCAGTTGCAATAGTTTATTCAACAGGTGGTAAAGGAGATAAATCATTTAATGACTCAGCTTTTAGAGGATTAGAACAAGCACAAAAAGAATTAGGAATTACATTTAAAGAATATGAGCCTAAAGATGCTACAGCAGAAGCAGAAAATGCTTTAAGACAATTTGCTGAATCAGGAGAACATGATTTAATTATTGGTGTAGGATTTACAATGAAAGATGCAGTTGCAACAGTTGCTGCAGCATTCCCAGATCAAAAATTTGCAATTGTTGATGAACAAGTTGACTTACCTAATGTTGCATCATTGAAATTCAAAGAACATGAAGGTTCATTCTTAGTAGGAGCATTAGCTGCAATGATGTCTAAAACAAATACAGTAGGATTTGTAGGAGCACTTGAATTACCAGTTATTCAAAAATTCCAAGCAGGATTTGAACAAGGTGCGAAATATGTAAATCCTAATATAAAAACATTATCAGTTTACTTAGGAGGAGCTAATCCATTCAATGATCCAGCGTCAGCTAAAGCAAAAACTGAAACATTAATTCAACAAGGTGCAGATGTTCTTTATCATGCAGCTGGTGGAAGTGGAAATGGAATGTTCCAAGCTGTTAAAGAAAAAGGTGTATTTGCAATAGGAGTTGACTCAAATCAAGATGACATTATTCCTGGATTTGTATTAACTTCAATGTTAAAAAATGTAGATGCTGCAATATTTAATACAGTTAAATCAGTATTAGATGGAAAATTTGAAGCTAAAGTACAAGAATTTGGAATTAATGAAAATGGAGTAGGAACAACTGATTTCAAATTAACTAAAGATAAAATTGGTGAAGAAAATATTAAAAAATTAGAACAAATTAAAGAAGATATTAAAGCTGGAAAAATTCAAGTTAAACCAACTTTAAACTAATATATCTTGAACAGAAATGAAAGCAGGGTTTTTATTTATCCTGCTTTTATTAATTTATAAGTAGATATGAAATGATAACTAATAATTGTAAAAATAAAATGAGGTGTAAAGTCATGAGAGTAGTAGATTTGATTGAGAAGAAAAGAGATAATGAAAATTTGAATGAAAAAGAAATCAAATTTTTATTAGATGAATATTTAGATGGAAATGTTCCTGATTATCAAATGTCATCATTTTTAATGGCAACATATTTCAATGATATGTCAGCAGAAGAATTGTTGACATTTACTATAACAATGAGAGATTCTGGAGATATAATAAAATTTGATGATG
>CALHVR010000008.1 GCA_938037005.1 uncultured Leptotrichiaceae bacterium
CCTGTGGATCACCCACACGGAGGAGGAGAAGGAAGATCTCCAATAGGTAGAAAATCACCAGTTACACCTTGGGGTAAACCTGCTCTTGGTAAGAAAACAAGAGGAAGTAAACCAAGCGATAAATTTATCGTTAGAGGTAGAAAAAAATAATCAAATAAAGAAAATATGCAAAGTGGCTTAATGTAAATGAATACATTTAGCTTACTTTGTATGAAAAGACATAATTTAAATAATGAAATAAGGAGGAAGAATGGCTCGTTCATTAAAAAAAGGACCTTTTGTTGATGCGTATTTAATAAAAAAAGTTGAAGCATTAGGTGAGAAAAAACAAGTTATTAAAACATGGTCAAGAAGATCAACTATATTCCCTCAATTTATAGGACATACTTTTGCAGTATACAATGGTAAAAAACATATACCGGTTTATATAACTGAGGAAATGGTAGGGCATAAATTAGGAGAGTTTGCACCAACAAGAACTTACTATGGTCATGGTAAAGATGCTAAGAAAAAAAGATAATAAAAGATAAGAGAGAATGAAAGGAGGCCTTTGAATGGCAGTAGTAGCAAAATTACGTTACCAAAGATTGAGTCCTCAAAAAGCAAGATTAGTTGCTGATATAGTAAGAGGAAAAAATGCATTACAAGCATTAAACGTATTGAAATTTACAAATAAAAAGGCAGCAAAATATATAGAAAAAACATTAAGATCAGCTATTGCAAATGCTGAGCATAATAATAATATGGATCCAGATAAATTATTTATTTCAAAAATATTAATAGATAAAGGTCCAGTGTTGAAAAGAATTAGCCCAAGAGCAATGGGAAGAGCAGATGTTATAAGAAAACCAACTGCACACATCACAGTTGAAGTGTCAGAAAGAAACTAATAAGGAGGTAAGTCTGTGGGACAAAAGGTAGACCCTAGGGGGATTAGAATAGGAATCACAAAAACTTGGGATTCAAAATGGTTCGCTGAAGGAAAAGAATACTTAAACAATTTTCATGAAGATATTAAAGTAAGAAATTATATTAAGAAAAATTATTATCATGCGGGAATTTCTGCAGTTAAAGTAGAAAGAACATCTCCAACTGATATAACAATTATTATAGAAACAGGTAAAGCTGGAATTTTGATAGGTAGAAAAGGTCAAGAAATTGAAGCTTTAAAAGTGAATTTAGAAAAATTAACTAATAAAAAAGTACAAGTTAAAGTACAAGAAATTAAAAACCCTAACAAAGATGCACAATTAGTGGCAGAAAGTATTGCAACTGCAATTGAAAAAAGGGTAGCTTATAAAAGAGCAGTACAACAAGCAATTCAAAGAGCTGAGAAATCAGGAGTAAAAGGAATTAAAGTAATGGTATCAGGAAGATTAAACGGTGCCGAAATTGCAAGAAGTGAATGGACACTTTCAGGAAGAGTACCTCTACATACTTTAAGAGCAGATGTTGATTATGCAACTGCAACAGCACATACTACATATGGTGCATTAGGATTAAAAGTATGGATATTTAATGGTGAAGTTCTTTCTAAGAAGGAAGGAGGAGACAATTAATGTTAATACCTAAAAGAACAAAATATAGAAAACAGTTCAGAGGAAAAATGGGTGGAATTGCAACTAAAGGAAACAAAGTAGATTTTGGAGAATTTGGATTAGCAGCTAAAGAATTTGGATGGATTACTTCAAGACAAATAGAAGCTTGTAGGGTAACTATAAATAGAACGTTTAAAAGAGAAGGAAAAATTTGGATTAGAATATTCCCTGATAAACCTTATACAAAAAGACCTGAAGGAACAAGAATGGGTAAAGGTAAAGGTAATGCAGAAGGTTGGGTAGCAGTAGTTAAAAAAGGTAAAATAATGTTTGAAGTTGGTGGAGTATCGGAAGAGAAAGCTAAAGAAGCATTAAGAAAAGCTGGACATAAACTACCTATCAAAGTTAAATTTGTAAAAAAAGAAGAAGTAGGTGGTGATAAGTAATGACAGCAAATGAAATAAGAGAATTATCAGTAGATCAATTAGATACACAAGTTAAAGAATTGAAACAAGAATTATTTAATTTAAAATTTCAAAAAACTCTTGGACAATTGCAAAACACTACTAAAATAAGACAAGTGAAAAGAGATATAGCAAGAATGAAAACTATAATTGTTGAAAAAACAAAGTAGTATAATAGTAAATAAAATACTGTGAAATAGGAGGATGTCTCAGTGGAAAGAAACGAGAGAAAAGTTAGAGAAGGAATCGTAGTTTCTGATAAAATGGATAAAACAGTAGTAGTTTTAGAAGAAACAATGAGATTACATAAAATTTATAAAAAAAGAGTAAAAACTTCTAAAAAATATAAAGCACACGATGAAAATAACGAATGTGGTATTGGAGATAGAGTGCAAATTATGGAAACTAGACCATTAAGTAAAGATAAAAGATGGAGAGTAGTTACTATATTAGAAAAAGCAAAATAATTTTAGTAAACTTGAGAGGAGGAAATTTTAAATGGTTCAACAACAAACGATACTTAATGTTGCTGATAACTCAGGAGCTAAAAAAATCATGGTAATCAGAGTATTAGGTGGATCAAGAAGAAGATTTGGTAAAATTGGTGACATCGTTGTAGCATCAGTTAAAGAAGCTACACCTAACGGAAACGTAAAAAAAGGAGATGTTGTTAAAGCAGTAGTAGTAAGAACTAGAAAAGAATTAAAAAGAACAGACGGATCATATATAAAATTTGATGATAACGCAGCAGTTATATTAAACTCAAACTTAGAAATGAGAGGTACGAGAATTTTTGGACCAGTAGCTAGAGAATTAAGAGCGAAAAACTTTATGAAAATCGTATCATTAGCATCAGAAGTAATATAGGAAGGAGGGTTTACAAGTGGCTAAACCGAAAATTAAAGCAGTTCCTAACAAGTTGCATGTTAGAACTGGAGATACAGTTGTTGTAATTAGCGGTAGATCTAAAGACTTATCAAGAAATGAAAAAGGTCAAGGACAAACAGGAGATAAAGGGAAAATAGGAAAAGTGTTAAAAGTGTTCCCTAAAAGAGGAAAAATAATAGTTGAAGGTGTAAACATTCAAAAGAAACATGTTAAACCTAATGCAATGAACCCACAAGGGACAGTTGTAGAAAGAGAAATGCCAATTTTCTCATCTAAAGTTATGTTATGGGATGAAAAAGCTGGAAAAGCAACTAGAGTAAGACGTGAAATTAAAGATGGTAAAAAAGTAAGAATATCAGTTAAAACTGGTAATGAATTATAAGAAGAGAGGAGGACTATTAGTGGCTGAAAAATATATTCCAAGATTACAAAAAAAATATAAAGAAGAAATAGTAACTTCATTAATGAAAGAATTAAATATTTCTAATGTTATGCAAGTACCAAAATTAGATAAAATAATCGTAAATATGGGGATTGGAGAAGCTGTAAACAATCCTAAATTAATTGATGTTGCTATAAGAGAGTTGGGTCAAATTACAGGACAACAACCAGTAGCAAGAGCAGCTAAAAAATCAGAAGCTGGATTCAAATTAAGAGAAGGTCAAAAAATTGGAGCAAAAGTTACATTAAGAAAAGAAAAAATGTATGAGTTCTTAGATAGATTAGTAAGTATTACTTTACCAAGAGTAAGAGATTTTGAAGGAGTATCTAACAAAGGATTTGACGGTAGAGGTAATTACACATTAGGATTAAAAGAACAAATCGTTTTCCCTGAAATTGAAATTGATAAAGTAGATAAAATCTTTGGATTAGGAATTACTTTTGTGTCAACAGCTAAAAACGATGAAGAAGGAAGAGCATTATTAAAAGCATTCGGAATGCCGTTTGCAAAATAGTTCTAAATTTTAAGGAGGTGTAATTAAACAAATGGCTAAAAGAGCAATGGTTGAAAGAAACGTTAAAAGAGAAAAAATAGTTGATAAATATGCTGCTAAAAGAGCGGAGTTAAAAGCAAGAGCTAAAAAAGGTGATAGAGAAGCTATTTTAGAGTTAGCAAAATTACCTAGAAATGCTTCGCCTACTAGATTAAGAAATAGATGTCAAATAAATGGAAGACCAAGAGGATTTATGAGAGAATTTGGAATTTCAAGGGTAATGTTTAGACAATTAGCAGGAGAGGGAGCAATCCCAGGAGTAAAAAAATCAAGTTGGTAATTTGAAAAATTTGAGAGGAGGACAAATAGATGCATTTAACAGATCCTATTGCTGATATGTTAACTAGATTAAGAAATGGTAATACTGCAAGACATACAGATGTTAAAGTTCCATTTTCTAAAATCAAAGAAAGTATAGCAAATATATTAAAAAATGAAGGATATATAGTAGGTTACGAAATTAAAGAAGAAGGAAACATAAAAGATATAGTAGTAACTTTAAAATATGTTGATGGAGAAACTGTTATTAAAGGATTAAAGAGAATTTCTAAACCTGGAAGAAGAGTTTATTCATCAGTTGAAAATTTACCTAAAGTATTAGGTGGATTAGGAATTGCCGTTGTCTCTACACCAAATGGTGTATTAACAGACAAAGAATGCAGAAAGCATAACGTTGGTGGAGAAGTACTTTGCTACGTATGGTAATTTACGCATAAATTAATAGGAGGAGAGTCATGTCAAGAGTAGGTAACAAACCTATAGTTATACCGTCAGGTGTAGAAATTAAAAATAATGGAAATGTTTACACTGTTAAAGGACCTAAAGGTGAATTGACAAGAGAATTAAGCAGTGAAATTAAAGTAAATATAAATGACAATGAAATTACATTTGAAAGACCAAATGATTTACCAAGTATAAGAGCTTTACATGGAACTACAAGAGCTAACTTAAATAACATGGTTGTTGGAGTAAGCCAAGGATTTACAATTAACTTAGAGTTAATTGGGGTTGGATATAGAGTACAAGCAAATGGTAAAGGATTAACTTTAGCTTTAGGATATTCTCATCCAGTAGAAATTGAAGCTGTAGAAGGAATTACTTTCAAAGTAGAAGGAAATACAAAAATAGCTGTAGAAGGAATTGACAAACAATTAGTTGGTCAAATTGCAGCAAATATAAGAGCTAAGAGACCGCCTGAACCATACAAAGGAAAAGGAGTTAAATACGCTCATGAAACAATAAGAAGAAAAGAAGGTAAGAAAGGATAGGAGGTAGATTTTAGTGATTAAAAAAATCGATAGAAGTAAATTAAGAAATAAAAAACATAAAAGTATCAGAAGAAAAATCAGTGGAACTGCTGAAAGACCTAGACTTTCTGTTTTCAGAAGTTTACAAAATATTTTTGTTCAAATAATTGATGATACAACTGGAAACACTTTAGTTTCAGCATCAACTATTGAAAAAGGAGCAAAAGTTGAAAACGGTTCTAATGTAGAAGCTGCTAAAAAAGTAGGAGAAGCAATCGCTAAAAAAGCATTAGAAAAAGGAATCGATACTGTTGTATTTGATAGAGGTGGATACATTTACACTGGTAGAGTAAAAGCTTTAGCTGATGCAGCTAGAGAAGCAGGATTAAAATTCTAGAGAGAAGGAGGACTTATTTTGGCTAGAGAATTAAAAGCAACTGAATATAAAGAAAGTCTTTTAAAAGTAAGCAGAGTTTCTAAAACTGTTAAAGGAGGAAGAAGAATGTCTTTCTCAGTGTTAGCAGCAGTTGGAGATGAAAATGGGAAAGTAGGTATTGGATTAGGTAAAGCTAATGGTGTACCTGAAGCAATTAGAAAAGCGGTAGCAAGTGCTAAGAAAAATATGATAACTGTTTCATTAAAAGGTGGGACATTACCTCATGAGCAAATTGGTAAATTTAATGCGACTTCAGTATTATTAAAACCAGCTTCAAAAGGGACAGGAGTTATCGCAGGGTCTGCAACTAGGGAATTATTAGAGTTAGCAGGAGTAACAGATGTACTAACTAAAATTAGAGGATCTAAAAATAAAGGTAACGTTGCAAGAGCAACATTAGATGGATTAAAACAATTAAGATCGGTTGAACAAGTAGCAAGATTAAGAGGAAAATCGGTTGAAGAAATTATAGGATAATTAGATTAGGAGGTAAAATTAATGTCTAAAGTAAAAGTAACACTTGTTAAAGGAATTAATGGAAGAAAACCTAATCATGTTGCGACTGTTAAATCACTTGGGTTAAGAAAAATTAGTCAAACAGTAACTCATAATAAAACAGCAGATATAGAAGGAAAACTAAAATTAGTTTCTTATTTACTTAAAGTAGAGGAGGTTTAGAATAAATGAATCTTAATGAATTAAGACCTGCTGAAGGATCGAAAAGAGAAAGAAGAAGAGTAGGTAGAGGTCATGGAACTGGTTGGGGAAAAACAGCTGGTAAAGGGCACAATGGACAAAAACAAAGATCAGGTTCATACGTTTCACCTATATTTGAAGGTGGACAAATGCCAATAGTTAGAAGAGTTCCAAAAAGAGGATTCTCTAATGCAGCATTTAAAAAAGATGAAATAGTGTTAACATTAGTAAATATAGTAGATAAATTTAATGATGGAGATGTTGTTAGCTTAGAAACATTAGTTGAAAATGGAGTAGTTAAGAACCCTAAATTCATCACTAAATATTCTGATGAAAATGTTAGAAATGCACAAGGAAGAAAAGCAGTTAAAGAATATTTAGCAGAAAATGTTGAATCTTATGTTAAAGAAAAAGAATATACATCAGTTTTAAAAATAATTGGTGAAGCTGAAGTAACTAAAAAATTAACTGTAAAAGCACATAAAATTTCAGTAAAAGCTAAAGAATTAATTGAAAATGCTGGAGGAACAGTAGAATTATTAGAAGTTAAGTCATATGCAAATGTAGCTGGAAATAATAAAAATGATGCAGAATAAGTAAGATTTAGAATCTTGCTTTTTCTTCATATATAAGGAGTGGTGATATTGACTTTAGTCGAAGCAATTAAAGTTAGAATAAATGCTCTTACAACTACACCTGAGTTAAGAAAAAGAGTAACATTTACATTAGTTATGTTTGTGATTGCGAGAATAGGAATACATATAGGTGTTCCGGGATTAAATATGGAATTATTTAAACATTTTACAGATAATGCTGTATCAAACTTTTTAAATGTTTTTTCTGGTGGAGCAATTCAAAGGGCATCAATATTTTCGTTGGGAATAGGTCCTTATATTAATGCTTCAATTGTAGTTCAATTGTTAGGGATAGTGTTTCCTAAGATTGAAGAGATGCAACGTGAAGGTGGAAAACAAAGAGAAAAATTAACACAGTGGACTAGATATTTGACAATATTGTTAGCGTTAGCACAATCATTTGGAATAGCAATTACGTTAACAACACAAGGATTAGTATATGAACCAGGAGCTAAATTTATTATTAGTTCAATGGCATTGATGACAGGTGGAACAGCATTTATTATGTGGATTTCAGAAAGAATTACAATAAGAGGAATAGGAAATGGAACATCAATGATTATCTTTGCAAATATTGTTAGTGGATTACCTACAGTTTTCGTTCAAATGGCTACAAGCTTAACTGGAGGAATGGGGTATGTTATGTTCGCTATTTCAATAATATTATTTATTGTGATAATAACATTGATGGTTATAGTACAATTAGCTGAAAGAAGAATACCAATACAATATCCTGGTAAGGGAAGTTTAGGATTTGGTAAAGGAACAAGTAGTGTTGGGAAAAGAACTTATTTACCGTTAAAAATAAATGCTGCGGGAGTTATGCCAATAATTTTTGCATCAGTATTAATGGTAATTCCATCATTTTTAATTGGAATGATGAAATCTGGTACTTTAAAAAATCAATTGGCTTCACAATTTCAACAAACAGGTGCATTATACTTAATTGTATTTGCATTTTTAATAGTATTGTTTTCATTCTTCTATACTTTAACTGTCGCTTTTGATCCTGATAAGATAGCAGATGATTTAAAGCAAAGTGGAGGTACAGTACCATTAAAAAGGGCTGGAGATGAAACTGCTGAATATTTAGAAGGTGTTGTAACAAGAATAACATTTGGAAGTGCGTTCTTCTTAGCGTTTTTAGGTATAATACCGAATATTTGGTTTGGTTATGCTTTAAAAATACCAGTATTATTAGGTGGAACAAGTTTACTGATTTTAGTTGGAGTAGCAACAGAGTTATTACAACAAATTGATTCTTATTTAGCAGTTAAACAAATGAAAGGTTTCATTGGAACTAAAAGAAGATAAATAAAAAATGAAGTTAAGAAATTTGTTATTAAAAATAGTAATGAAGTTTTTAAACTTCTTTTTTTTTAAAGTTTGAATTATAAAAATATATGGATAAAATATTGAAATTATAAAAAAAATATGTTAATATAAAGAAAATAAAATAAATCGGATGAAGATATGAGGAGAGATTATCATGTCATTTAGTAAAAATTATATAAATGTAAAGATAACACCGAAGAAGCGACTCTTTCAGGTAAAAGGACTCATATTGGACGAACCTCTGGAGAGAGTATCTGTATTAGATTAAGTTTATTTTAATTAATTATAGACTTTTTAAAATAATACGAAGATGACACCGAAGGAGCAAAGATATTAGAAATAATATCCTAAACTCTCAGGTAAAAGGACAGAGATACGAGCGTATATTTTTCATACGTTTGTTTCTTTATATTCAATCAGAGGTCTTTCAAGAAGGACCTTTTTTATTTTGAATATTTAGAAGTTCAAAATTCATTCATTTTTTATTAAAATTTTAAGAAATGAGGAGATAAAAAATGTTAGAAGTAATTAAAGGATTAAACAGTTTTTTTTGGGGATATTTGTTAATTATCTTATTGGTTGGGACAGGAATTTTTTTCACATTAAAATTGAAATTTATTCAAATAAGAGAATTTAAGATGGGATTGAAACATTTAGTGAACGGATTTGATCTAAATGGAGAAGATGCAGATCATAAAGGAATGTCATCATTCCAAGCATTAGCAACAGCTATTGCGGCACAAGTTGGAACAGGAAATTTAGCAGGAGCAGCAACAGCTATTGTTTCGGGAGGTCCTGGAGCCATTTTTTGGATGTGGTTTAGTGCATTTTTAGGAATGGCAACAATTTATGCTGAAGCAGTGTTAGGGCAAATATTTAAAAGAGAAGTAGATGGAGCTGTGACAGGAGGTCCAGCGTATTATATAGAAAAATTATTTGGTGGAAATAAACTGGCGAAAGGTATGGCAATATTTTTTGCAATTTCATGTATGCTATCTTTAGGATTTATGGGAAATGCAGTTCAATCAAATTCAATAGGTGTAGCATTTGAAAATTCATTTAAAATTCCAACGATTGTAACAGGAATTATTATTGCTATATTAGCAGGATTTATATTTTTTGGTGGAGTAAAAAGAATTGTAGCATTTACTGAAAAAGTAGTTCCAATAATGGCAGGGATGTATATATTGATTTGTATAGTTGTAATTATTTTAAATTATAATAATATACTTCCAGCATTAAGTGCAATATTTACAAGTGCATTTACTACAAAAGCAATGGTTGGAGGATTTTTAGGACAAGGAATTAGAAAAGCTATGAGATATGGTATTGCGAGAGGATTATTTTCAAATGAAGCTGGGATGGGATCAACACCGCATGCACATGCAATGGCAAAAGTAAAAAAACCAGAAGATCAAGGACATATAGCTATTGTGACGGTATTTATTGATACATTTGTAGTTTTAACATTAACAGCTTTAGTTATTTTGACGACAAGCGGAAAAGTTGAAAATTTAACTGGAATTTCATTAGCACAACAGGTATTTATAAATACTTTAGGACATTTTGGTGGAATATTTGTGGCAATTGCATTATTTTTCTTTGCATTTTCAACAGTTATTGGATGGTATTTATTTGGAGAAGCAAATGTTCGATATTTATTTGGTAAAAAAGCAATAAATATATATAGAATAATAGTTTTAATTTGTATTGTAATTGGTACAACACAAAAAGTAGATATGGTTTGGGAATTAGCAGATTTATTTAATGGATTTATGGTAATTCCAAATTTAATAGCGTTAATTGGATTTAATAGTTTGGTTAAAGATACTATGGTTAAAAATTAATTAAAATAGTTCTTATTTCTAAAATAAAAAGAAGTGAGAACTTTTTTATTTTAAATACTACAATTTAAAATATCGTGATATAATATAGTAGAATTTCAAAAAATATAAGAAAGAGGATATATGAAAGCGATAATTTTTGTAAATGGTGATTATGATTATGGAGAAAATTTTGTAGAAGAGCTAGTTGATAAAGAAGATTATGTATTTTGTGCAGATGGAGGAGCAAATTATGCCTACAAATATGGCTTGAATGTAAAATATATAATTGGGGACTTGGATTCGATAGAGCAAAGTGTTTTAGAATATTATAAAAATATGAATTGTATTATAGAGAAATATCCAAAAGAGAAGGATTTTACAGACTTTGAGCTTATTTTGAAAAAAATAAATAAAATTCAAAAATTTGAAAAAATACAATTTGAAAAAATATATGTTTTAGGTGGACTTGGTGGAAGAATCGATATGACACTTAATAATTTGAACTTGATGGAAACATACAAAAATTTAATTTTTTTGACAAAAAATGAAGAAATTTTTTATAAAGAGAATTCTTTTGAAATTGAAAATAAAGAAAATTATGAATTTTCAATTATATTACTTGATAGTGAAATTGAGGAAT
Organism: uncultured Leptotrichiaceae bacterium; assembly: GCA_938037005.1. Taxonomy (GTDB): domain Bacteria; phylum Fusobacteriota; class Fusobacteriia; order Fusobacteriales; family Leptotrichiaceae; genus CALHVR01. The sequence goes on from CALHVR010000008.1 coordinate 10,701, forward strand.
TATTATTAAAAGGTTTTAAATATGAGTTGGATAGAGCGACAATAACAAGAAAAGAATCTAGATTAGTTAGTAATTTGATAACATATAAAAAAGCAAAAGTTTGTTTTTTAAGAGGGAAGATTATTGTTATTTTAAGAAAAAGAAATAAAAATGACAAAAATTAAGATGTAATTTTAAAAATTTACATCTTTTTTTTATTTTCTCAAAGTACCGAAAATAGTGAGTTTTTTCACAAAATGAGTTAAGTTTAAAAAAAATAATTGTGTTTTTTACTTGACAAAATATAAAAACAAGGTAAACTAAATTTGTAAAATAAAAAACATCAAATAAACAGATTTGAATGTAGAAGGAGATTATTATCATGGCAAACAGAATTATTTTGAACGAAGTAGCTTATCATGGATTTGGAGCAGTAAATGCAATTGTAGAGGAAGTAGCTAAAAATAAATTTAAAAAAGCTTTCTTATGTACAGATCCAGGATTAATTGAATTTGGAGTAGCAGGAAAAGTAGAAGAAGTATTAAAAGGTGCAGGTTTAGAATACGAAATCTTTTCAAATGTTCAAGCAAACCCAACAATAGAAAATGTTCAAGATGGAGTTGAAAAATTTAAAGCATCAGGAGCAGATTATATAATTGCAGTTGGTGGAGGATCATCAATGGACGCAGCAAAAGCAATTGGAATCATTATTACAAATCCTGAATATGCAGATGTAAGAAGTTTAGAATTTGGAGTAGCAGAACCAACTAAAAATAAAAGTGTTCCAATAATAGCGGTAGCAACAACAGCTGGAACAGCAGCAGAAGTAACAATTAACTATGTAATTACTGATGTAGAAAAAAATAGAAAATTTGTTTGTGTAGATCCACATGATTTACCAGTAGTAGCAATAGTTGATCCTGAATTAATGTTAACAATGCCTAAAGTATTGACAGCAGCAACAGGATTAGATGCTTTAACACATGCAATTGAAGGATTTACAACTAAAGCAGCTTGGGAAATGACAGATATGTTCCACTTAAAAGCTATTGAATTAATTGGTAAATATTTAAGAGGAGCAGTTCAAAACGATAGAGAAGCAAAAGAAAAAATGGCATTAGCTTCTTATATTGCAGGAATGGGATTCTCAAATGTAGGATTAGGAATTGTTCACTCAATGGCTCACCCATTAGGAGCTTTCTATAATACACCTCATGGAATTGCAAATGCAATTATATTACCAACAGTAATGGAATACAATGCTCCATTCACAGGAGAAAAATTCAGAGATATAGCTAAAGCTTTAGGTGTAGAAGGAACTGAAAAAATGTCTCAAGAAGAATATAGAAAAGCAGCGGTAGATGCAGTTAGACAATTAGCTACTGATGTAGATATACCAGATAATTTAAGAGAAATTATGAATCCAGAAGACTTAGAATTCATTGCAACATCAGCATTAAACGATGTATGTACTGGTGGAAATCCAAGAGATACAAACTTAGAAGAAATTAAAGAATTGTACTTAAAATTATTATAATAGATTGAAATGTTAGATGGAACTCATTAATACGGCTCAGGTTAGTGAGTTCTATTTAGTGTAAAAATGTAGGAGAAAAGTATGCTATTAGAAAAAGAGAGAAAACAAGTAATAGAATATTCTTTAAATTTATTAGATCAAGGACTTACAAATGGAACAGCAGGAAATGTAAGTATTTATAATAGAGAAAAAGGATTGGTGGCAATTAGCCCAACAGGAGTTCCTTATAAAGAATTAACACCTGATATGATTTCAGTAATTGATTTAGAAGGAAACTTAAAAGAAGGATTAAAACCTTCAAGTGAAATAGAAATGCACTTGATTTTATACAGAAATCGAGAAGATGTAAATGCAGTAGTGCATACTCATCCAGTTTATACAACAGTGTTAGCATGTTTAAGAGAAGATTTACCTGCGATTGACTATATGATAGGTGTAACTAAAGCTGCAAAAGTTAAATGCGCAGAATATGCTCCATATGGAACTCCAGAATTAGCAAAAAATGCATTTGAAGCTATGGGAGATAGTTATGCTGTAATTTTAGCAAATCATGGATTAACAACAGCTGGACCAGATATAGCAAATGCATTTAATGTAACTGTACAAGTTGAGTATATTTCACAATTATATGTATTTGGAAGATCAATAGGAAAACCAGTAGTATTGCCTGATTCAGAAATGGAAAGTATGTTAGTTAGATTTAAATCTTATGGACAAATTAAATCAACAAAAGAATAAGAGGTAATTATGAAAAAACAAGGGATTTTAGCTTTTGACTACGGTGCATCATCTGGAAGATTGATATTAGGTATTATGAAAGAAGAGGCAGGATTAAGAAAAATAGATTTAGAAGAATTGCATAGATTTAAAAATAGATCGGTAAAACTTAATAAATATGAATGCTGGGATTTTTTATATCTTTATAGTGAATTAAAAGAAGGATTGAAAAAAGCGTTTGCTGATGATGGAATAATAAAAAAAGAAAATATAGATGTTTTAAGTGTAGGTGTAGATACTTGGGGAGTTGACTATGGTTGGCTAGATGAAAATGGTGAATTAATAGCAAATCCAGTATGTTATAGAGATATTAGAACAGAAGAAATATTTGATGAAGTTCATTCAAAAATTTCAAAAGAAGAAATATTTAAAGAAACGGGAATACAATTTAATTCATTTAATACACTATATCAAATATATTATGATATTCATAAAAGAAAAATTCTTGAAAAAGGTGCGAAAAAAATTCAATTTTTACCAAATTTATTCACATATTTTTTAACAGGGAAAATGTCTTGGGAATACACTATAGCTTCAACAAGTGGAATGTTAAATGCTGAAACTAAAAATTGGAGTGAAAAAATATTTAAAACATTAGATATACCGATGGACATTGTTGGTGAAATAAAAAGTGGAGGACAAGTATTAGGAGAAGTAAAACAAGAAATTTTAAATGAGTTAGGGATTAATAAATTAGATGTGTCATTAACTACTTCTCATGATTCTGCAGGGGCAATTGCAGGAGCACCTCTAGAAAAAAATACAGTAAGTATTATAAATGGAACATGGTCAATTTTAGGATTAGAATCAGATATTTCATTTGTAAATGATGAAGCTTTTAAAAGTAATATTGCGAATGAAGGTGGAATAGAAAATAAAACGAGAGTTCTTAAAATGATACCAGGACTTTGGATGTTACAACAATTAAAAGGAATATTTGATAGTAAAAAATTAAATATTGATTACCCAGAATTTGGTAAATTAGCAAGTGAGTCTTCGTTAAAATCATTTGCAGATTTAGAAAGTGAAAGATTTTTACATACAAAAAATATGGAAAAAGAATTACAACAGTATTGCGAAGAGACAAATCAAGAAATACCTAAAACAAATTCTGATTTATTAAGAGTTGCTTATAATAGTTTGAAAAAACAATATAATAAAAGTATTCTTGAGTTGGAAAAATTAGTTGGAATAAAATTTGAAAAATTGGTAGCAATAGGTGGAGGAATACAAGATAAATTCTTATGTCAAGAGGTAGCAAATGAAGTTGGACGAAATATAGAAGCAGGGCCAATAGAAGCGTCGGCATTTGGAAATATTGTAACTCAATTTATAGCAACTGGTTTAATATCAAATTTAAAAGAAGGAAGAGAAATAATTAAAAATTCAATAGAAATAGTGGTATACAGACCGGAGAGGAGGGAATAATTGAATGGCTAACAAAATATTAGAAATGAAAAATATTGTAAAAACATTCCCTGGAGTAAGAGCATTAGATGATGCAAATTTAGATTTGTATGAAGGAGAGGTAAATGCTTTTCTTGGAGAAAACGGAGCTGGTAAATCTACATTGATGAAAGTTTTAACAGGAGTTTATCAAAAAGATAGTGGAGAAATAATTTATCAAGGGAAAAGTGTAGCTTTCAATAATCCTAAAGAAGCACAAGAACATGGAATAAGTATAATTTATCAGGAGTTTAACTTATTACCACATTTGACAGTATCAGAAAATATATTTATTACAAGAGAATTTACAAAGGGAGCAGGAATTGTTGATCATAAAAAACAAAAAGCAGAAACTAAAAAAATATTAGATAAATTAGGATTAACAATTTCACCAGATGATAAAGTGTCTGATTTGAGTGTTGCTGAACAACAAATGGTTGAAATCGCAAAAGCGTTATCAACAAATGCAAAAATATTGATAATGGATGAACCGACAGCAGCATTAACAGATAGAGAAATTGAAAAATTGTTTGAAGTTGTAATGGGACTTAAAAAAGAAGGAGTAGGAATTATCTATATCTCACACAGACTGGAAGAATTAAAAATAATAGCAGATAGAGCGACAGTAATGAGAGACGGTAAATATATAACTACTGTAAACTACAAAGATGTAACAAATGATGATTTGATTAAATTGATGGTTGGTAGAGATTTAGTAGACCAATATCCAAAAAGAAATAACCCAATAGGAGATCCAATCTTAGAAGTTGAAGGATTAACTTATAAAAAACACGTTAAAGCAATTAACTTCTCTGTAAAAAGTGGAGAAATTTTAGGGGTTGCAGGATTAATGGGTGCTGGAAGAACTGAAACAGCCAAAGTAATATTCGGAGCGTATAAAAAAGATAACGGAAAAGTATTTTTAGAAGGAAAAGAAATAAATGTAAAAACACCGTTAGATGCAATAAATTTAGGAATAGCTTATTTAACAGAAGATAGAAAAAAAGATGGTCTATTATTAGATCAAACTATAGAAGATAATATAATGATTTCTAACTTGAATTTAGTAGCAAATCCTGTTATAGATCATGCTAAATCAGCTAAAATAACTAATGAATATATTGAAAAAGTAAAAGTTAAAACGCCATCTAAAGATCAATTAATTAAAAATTTAAGTGGTGGTAACCAACAAAAAGCAATTATAGCAAGATGGTTAGCTCAAGAGAAAAAAGTTATAATTTTTGATGAGCCAACAAGAGGAATTGACGTTGGAGCAAAAAGAGAAATATATAACTTAATGAACGAATTAGTGGCGACAGGAGCAGCAATTATCATGATTTCGTCTGAATTACCAGAAATTTTAGGAATGAGTGATAGAGTAATGGTGATGCATGAAGGTAAAGTAGCAAATATCTTGGATATAAAAGATGCTAGTGAAGAGAGAATCTTATACTTTGCGACAGGAGGAGTAAATAAATATGAACAAGAATAAATTAGTACAACAATTAGCAACATTTGGGAGTTTAATAATATTAATAATATTTTTCTCAATAACATCAAGCACATTTCTATCAATAGATAACTTTTTATCAATAGCTTTACAAACAGCAGTTATAGGAATTGTAGCTTTAGGATCAACATTTGTAATTATAACAAGTGGAATTGATTTATCAGTAGGAGCAATAGTGGCATTTTCAGGAGTAATGATGGGGTTTGCGATGCAAGCAGGAATGCCAACATTTGTATCAATATTAATTGGATTACTATCAGGAGTAGCTTTAGGAGTGGCAATAGGATTATTTATAACAAAAGCTAAATTACCTCCATTTATTGTAACATTAGGATTTATGATGATGGTAAGAGGATTAGTATTAGCATTAACAAACGGAATGCCAATATCAGGATTAAATGATGGATTTGATAAATTAGCAGCAGGAACAATTTTAAAAATACCTTATCCAGTAATTTTCTTAATAGTTTTAGCAGTAGTTTTAGGATTTGTACTAAAAAATACTAAAATTGGTAAATATGTTTACGCAATAGGAAGTAATGAAGATGCTTCTAAATTATCAGGAGTAAATGTAGATAGAGTAAAATTATTTGTATATGGATTATCAGGATTAATGTGTGCAATATCAGGAATTATTTTAGCTTCAAGATTAATTTCAGCTCAACCAACAGAAGGTATGGGATATGAAATGGATGCGATTGCAGCTGTAGTAATCGGGGGAGCAAGTTTAGCTGGAGGAACTGGAACAATATTTGGAACAATGTTAGGAGCATTTATTATGACTGTATTAAAAAATGGATTAACAATGTTAAATGTTTCAGGAATGTGGCAACAAGTAGCAGTAGGAGCAGTAGTTTTAGGAGCTGTTTATATTGACAACTTAAAAAATAGAAGATAATAATTAAAAATTGAATAGAATTAAGTATTATATAGATTACAAAAAAACAGGCAACAAAAAAATTTTATATAAAAAGGAGAAATTCTTATGAAAAAATTATTACTAGGATTAGTATTAGCGTTAGCAGCAGTAAGTTGTGGATCAAAAGAGGAAGCTAAACCAGCTGAAGGAGGAGCTGCAGCAGCAAAAGACATCAAATTAGAATTGGTAAGTAAAGGTTACCAACATGAATTCTGGAGAACTGTAGAAGCAGGAGCAAAAAAAGCAGCTGAAGAATTAGGAGTAAAAGTAAACTTCATCGGGCCAGAAAAAGAAACTGAAATTGGAAAACAAGTAGGAATGGTTGAAACAGCAATTACTAAAAAAGTATCAGGAATAGGAATTGCAGCATTGGATCCATCAGCTTTAGCAACTGTAGCTAAAAAAGCTATGGATGCAGGAATTCCAGTAGTAGCATTTGACTCAAATGTAAAAGATGATATTACATCAAGCTTCATTGCAACAGATAATAAAGTTGCAGGAGCAATCGCTGGAGAAGAATTAGCAAGATTAATTAATAACAAAGGTAAAGTTGCAATAGTTGCTCATAACCCTGGAACAACTACAGCAATAGAAAGAGAAGCTGGATTTAGAGAAGCATTAGCTAAATATCCAGACATTAAAATCTTAAATACACAATTCTCTGATGGAGATAAATCTAAAGCGTTATCAATTACAACTGATATTCTTAACTCTAATCCAGATTTAGCTGGAATTTATGGAACTAATGAACCTTCAATCTTTGGAGTTGCAAAAGCAGTTGATGAAAAAGGTAAAGCAGGTAAATTAGCAGTAGTTGGAATTGACTCTTCAGAAGATTTAGCTAAATTCTTAGAAAAAGGTGTAATTTCAGCATTAACAATTCAAGATCCATTCAACATGGGTTACCAAACAGTTCAACAATTAGTTAAATTAGTAAAAGGTGAAACTGTAGAAAAAAGAATTGATACTGGAGCAGTATTAGTAACTAAAGAAAACTTCAATAATGAAGAAATTCAGAAAAAAATGTTCCCATTTGGTAGAAAAAAATAGGAATAAAAATATAGGATAATTGGCAATGTACATACATTTTATAGTGTATGTACATATATTTTTAACATAAAAAAGCGTAATATTATAGCGAAGGAGATAAAAATATGAATAGATTAAGAGGTAAATTACCTAAAGTTGGAATTAGACCTACAATAGACGGAAGAAGAAACGGGGTAAGAGAATCATTAGAAGAAAAAACAATGGGAATGGCAATAAGCTTAAAAGAGTTTATTGAATCAACATTAAGACATCCAAGTGGTGAAAAAGTAGAATGTGTTATTTCAGATACAACTATTGGTGGATACTCTGAAGCTGCAAAATGTGCACAAAAATTTAAAGATGAAAATGTAGGATTATCTATTACAGTAACTCCTTGTTGGTGTTATGGAAGTGAAACAATAGACATGACTCCAGATATACCAAAAGCAATTTGGGGATTTAATGGTACACAAAGACCAGGAGCAGTTTATTTAGCAGCAGCGTTAGCAGGACATGCTCAATTAGGATTCCCAGCATTTGGAATTTATGGACATGATGTTCAAGACTTAGAAGACAACTCAATTCCAGAAGATGTTAAAGAAAAATTATTGAAATTTACTAAAGCTGGATTGGCAGTTGCAACAATGAAAGACAAAGCATACTTATCAGTTGGTGGAGTTTCAATGGGAATTGCAGGATCAATGGTAGACCCAGCATTCTTATTGGATTATTTAGGAATGAGACCAGAATATAAAGATATGACAGAATTAAAAAGAAGAATGGATCAAGGAATTTATGACCCAGTAGAATTTGAAAAAGCATTAGCTTGGACAAAAGAAAACTGTAAAGAAGGAATTGATATCAATAAACCTGAAGCAATAAGAAGCCAAGAACAAAAAGATAAAGAGTGGGAAATTGTAGTTAAAATGACATTAATCATTAGAGATATGATGGTTGGAAATCCAAGATTAGCAGAATTAGGATTTGTTGAAGAATCTGAAGGAAATAACGCTTTAGTTTCTGGATTCCAAGGACAAAGACAATGGACAGACTACTTACCAAACGGAGATTTTGCTGAAGCAATCTTAAACTCTTCATTTGACTGGAACGGAATTAGACAAGCATTTATGGTAGCTACAGAAAATGATGCTTTAAATGGTGTTTCTATGTTATTTGGACACTTATTAACAGGAACAGCACAAATTTTCGCAGATGTTAGAACTTATTGGAGTCCAGATGCAGTTGAAAGAGTAACTGGTAAAAAATTAACAGGAAAATCAGAAAATGGAATTATCCACTTAATTAATTCAGGATCAGCTACATTAGATGCAACTGGAGATCATATGAGAGATGGTCAAAGAGTAATGAAACCTTACTGGGAAATTACTGAAGATGAAGTTAAAGCATGTTTAGATTCTACAAAATGGCCTGCAGCTAACTATGATTACTTCCGTGGAGGTGGATTCTCTTCTAACTTCTTAACTAAAGGAGAAATGCCTGTAACAATGTGCAGAATTAATTTAGTTAAAGGACAAGGACCAGTATTACAAATTGCAGAAGGATACGCTATTGACTTAGATCCAGAAATTCATGAAGTATTAAATAATAGAACTGATAGAACTTGGCCAACAACTTGGTTTGTTCCAAAATTAACAGGAAAAGGAGCATTTACTGATGTTTATTCTGTTATGAATAACTGGGGAGCAAATCACGGAGCAATTTCTTATGGACATATTGGGGATGAATTAATAACATTAGCATCAATGTTAAGAATACCTGTATGTATGCATAATGTTGAAGCTGAAAGAATCTTTAGACCAAAAGCATGGTCAGCATTTGGAACTGATAGTGATGAAGGTGCAGACTATAGAGCTTGTCAAAACTTTGGACCATTATACAAAAAATAATATGAAATGGAGAAAAGAATATGTTAAAAGGAATACCTAAAAATCTTAGTCCAGAATTATTAAAAGTATTATGTGAAATGGGACATAGCGATGAAATAGTTATAGCTGATGGGAATTTCCCGGGAGCAAGTCATGCTCAAAGACTTATTAGAGCTGATGCAACTGGAGTAACAGAATTATTGGAGTCAATAATGAAAGTATTTCCATTAGACACTTATGTTCCAAAAGCAGTTTCGCTTATGCAAACAGGAGCGGAATATGTTGGAGAGCCAGAAATTTGGACTGAATATAGAAATGTATTGAAAAAATATGAAGATTTTACAGACTTTGAATTAGTTGAAAGATTTGAGTTTTATGAAAGAGCTAAAAAAGCTTACGCTGTAATTGCTACATCTGAAGGGGCAATTTATGCAAATGTAATTCTTAAAAAAGGTGTTGTAAAATAAAAAATAGAGCCGAATCTTCCATTCGGCTCTATTTATATATACCACATAAAATAGTCTTCCTCTTTAGCTTTTTTAATTATTCTAGCGGGAATTCCTACAGCGACTCTATTATTAGGAATACTGTTTAAAACAACAGAATTTGCTCCTATTTTAACATTTTCACCTAAAGTAATATCTCCTAATATTTTAGCTCCAGCTCCAACAACAACACCATTTTTTAAAGTAGGATGCCTTTTTATTTTAGAAGTTGAAGTTCCTCCTAAAGTAACGCCATGATATATAACACAATCATCCCCAATTTCTGCAGTTTCACCAATTACAATTCCCATTCCGTGATCAAAAAATACTCTTTTCCCAATTGTAGCACCAGGATGTATTTCAATACCAGTAAAAAATCTTGATAATTGTGAAATTAATCTTGCAATAAAGTAAATTTTCTTTTTAAAGAAAAAATTTGCAATTTTATGATTTATAGTTGCATGTAAAGAAGGATAAAGCATAATCTCCCAGATACCAGAAGCAGCAGGATCTTTTTCTGCAATATTTTTAATTTCCTCTTTTAACCATTTTAAAATTTTTCTCACCTCTAAGTTTATTTATATGCTTCCATTGAAAGATATTTTTCTCCACCATCAGGGCATATAGCTAATACTTTTTTACCTTTACCTATTTTTTTAGCAACTTTATAAGCAGCAGCAATTGCAGCTCCAGAAGATATACCTACAAAAAGACCATTTTCTTTTCCAGTTCTTACACCAAAATCTATAGCTTCATCATTTGAAATTTGTATAATTTCATCCACAAGGTCTTTATCATAGTTTCCTGGAATAAATCCAGCACCAAGTCCTTGTATAAGATGTTTTCCAGCTTCTCCTCCAGATAAAACAGCAGAAGTAGAAGGTTCAACAGCTATAATTTTTGTATTAGGGCTTTCTTCTTTTAATCTTTTTGCTACTCCAGATAAAGTTCCAGCAGTTCCAACACCAGAAATGAAAGCATCTAAAGTATCTCCAAAATCAGTAATAATTTCTTTTGCAGTTGTTTCATAATGTTTTGCAGGATTTGCAGGATTATTAAATTGTTGTGGTAAAAAATATCCAGGATTTGCAGCTACAATTTCTTCAGCTTTTGCAATAGCTCCTTTCATTCCTAAAGCAGCATCAGTTAAGACTAATTCTGCACCATATGCTTTTAAATAATTTCTTCTTTCAATAGTCATTGATTCAGGCATCGTTATAATAACATTATATCCTTTAGCTTTTCCAATAAGAGCTAATGCAATTCCGGTATTTCCTGAAGTTGGCTCAACAATTGTTCCACCAGGTTTTAGTAAACCATCTTTTTCAGCAGCTTCAATCATACCA
>CALHVR010000009.1 GCA_938037005.1 uncultured Leptotrichiaceae bacterium
TAATATTATATGATATATAATATTGTTGATGTGATAATATAAAATACAAGAAAAAATTTAGATTTTTATCTACTTCAAGTTTGAAAAAATAAGTTATATATTAATTTAAAAAGTATAAATGTTTTTAACTATACAAATATACTCTTAAATGATATAATACAATATATAATTAAAGGAAGGTTAGATTAAATGAAAATAAAAAATATAGCAATAATTGCCCATGTAGATCATGGTAAAACAACATTAGTCGACGCATTATTAAAACAATCAGGAACTTTTGGAGAACACGAAAAAGTTGATGAAAGAGTAATGGATAGTAATGATTTGGAGAAAGAAAGAGGAATTACAATTTTCTCAAAAAATGCTTCAATAAATTATGATGGATATAAAATAAATATAGTTGATACACCGGGACATGCTGATTTTGGTGGGGAAGTCCAAAGAATCCTAAAAATGGTTGACTCAGTATTATTATTAGTTGATGCCTTTGAAGGAGTAATGCCACAAACAAAATATGTATTAAAACAAGCTTTAGAACATGGATTAAGACCAATAGTTGTTGTAAATAAAATTGATAGACCTAATTCTGACCCTGATGGAGTTGTAGATTCTGTATTTGATTTATTTGTAGAATTAGGAGCAAACGATGCACAATTAGATTTTCCAGTTGTATACGCATCAGCAAAAAATGGATTTGCTAAAATGGAATTAGAAGATGAAAATAAAAATATGAAGCCATTATATGATCTTATTTTAAATCATGTTGATGATCCAGAAGGAGATGAAAATGAGCCATTCCAAATGTTAGTAACAAACACTGAATATGATGAATATGTTGGTAAATTAGGAACTGGTAGAATTTATAATGGTAAAATTGTAAAAAACGGAGAAATAACTTTAATAAAAAGAGATGGAGAAATGGTAAACGGTAAAGTTACAAGAATTTACGGTTATAACGGACTTAAAAAAATAGAAATGGAAGAAGCAGTAGCAGGAGATATTGTTACAATAGCTGGGATAGAAAAAATTGATATAGGAGAAACTGTTGCAGATAAATTAAATCCGAGACCACTTCCGTTGATTGATATTGATGAGCCGACACTTGCAATGACTTTCTTAGTAAACGATTCTCCATTTGCAGGAAAAGATGGGAAATTTGTAACTTCAAGAAATATTTTAGAAAGATTAACGAAAGAAGTGCAACATAATGTAAGTATGAGACTTGAAATGACTGACTCTCCAGATGCGTTCATTGTAAAAGGTAGAGGAGAACTTCAATTATCAATTTTATTAGAAAATATGAGAAGAGAAGGATATGAGGTAGCTGTTTCAAAACCAGAAGTAATTTACAAAGAAGAAAATGGTGTGAAAATGGAACCAATAGAATTAGCAATAATTGATGTTGCTGATGAATTTGTAGGAGTAGTAATTGAAAAAATAGGATTAAGAAAAGGTGAAATGTTGAATATGGTTCAAGGAAGTGATGGTTACACTAGACTTGAATTCAAAGTTCCATCAAGAGGATTGATTGGATTTAGAAATGAATTTTTAACAGAAACAAGAGGAACTGGAATTTTAAATCATTCATTCTTTGAGTATGAGCCTTTTAAAGGAGAAGTTACGGGAAGAAGAAGAGGAGTGTTAATCGCTATGGAGCCTGGAACAAGTTTAGGGTATTCATTAAATAACTTACAACCGAGAGGAATTTTATTTATTGATCCAGGTGTAGAAGTTTATGAAGGAATGATAGTTGGAGAACATTCGAGAGAAAACGACTTAGTTGTAAATGTTTGTAAAGGTAAAAAATTAACAAATATGAGAGCAGCGGGAAGTGATGATGCTGTAAAATTAGCACCTCCTAAAGTATTTACATTAGAATTAGCTCTTGAATACATTGAAAACGATGAGTTAGTGGAAATCACTCCAAATCATATAAGACTTAGAAAAAAATACTTAAATGAAAATGATAGAAAGAAATTTGAAAAAAATAGAAATGTGTAATTTTTAATGATAATTAAATAATATGAAATAAAAAATACTCTCTGGAAAAACCAAAGAGTATTTTTATTATCTAACAAATTCAATGTTATTCATTATCGCTTTAGCAACTTCAGGTTTATTCATAGCATATAAGTGAATAGCGGGAATGTCATTAGCTAAAAGCTCGATAATTTGCTCAGTAGCATAAATAAATCCAGCTTTTTTCATTGATTCGGGGTTATGTCCGTATTTATCTAAGATTTTTTCTAATTTTTTAGGAATTGAACTTTTACATAAAGATGTAATTCTTTTAATTTGTGCTGCATTTGTTACAGGCATAATTCCTGCAGATAACGGAACATTAATATTAAGTTTTTGAGCTTGTTCCATAAAATTGAAAAACTTATTATTATCAAAGAAAATTTGTGAAATAAGAAAATCAACTCCTAAATCAACTTTATTTTTTAAATGTATAAGATCTTGTAAATCATTATTTTCAAAATGTGTTTCTGGATAAAAAGCTCCTGCTATTGTAATATCTTCAGATTTTATATCAGAAATTAAATCTGAGGCATATCTGTAATCTCCTTCATTATAAATACTCTCATCTCTACCTTGTGGAATATCTCCTCTTAAAGCTAAAATATTTTTTATGTTATGCTTTTTAATTTCTTGAATATAATTTGATATATCTTGCTTTTTACTTCCTATACAAGTTAAATGTGACATAACTTCAATATTTAAGTTATTTTTTATATGAGAGGCAATTTCAATAGTCCCAGATCTATTTGTACCTCCTGCACCATAAGTTACACTTATAAAATTGGGATTTAGTTCAGCTAATTCACCTGTTACTTCAATAAGTTTTTCTTTTGTAAAATTTTTATTTGGTGGAAAAACTTCAAATGATATAACTGGATTTTTTTTATTAAATAACTCTTTTATTTGCATAATATTATACTCCTTTTCTTAGAACGGTTGTTTTTACAAATATTATACAACAAAAAGAAAAAAAGGTAAATGCTTAACTTACATTTTAATAATAAAAACTATAAAAAAATTATGAAAAACAAAAAAAATGTGTTATACTACTATTAGAAAAAATGTATTTAGGAGGAATAAAAATGGCGACACCGCATATAGGAGCAAATAAAGGAGATATCGCAGAAACAATATTATTACCGGGAGATCCGTTAAGAGCAAAATATATAGCAGAAACATTTTTAGAAGATGTAGTTCAATATAATAATGTAAGAGGAATGTTAGGATTTACAGGAACTTACAAAGGAAAAAGAGTTTCAGTTCAAGGAACTGGAATGGGAGTACCTTCAATTGGAATTTATACTCACGAATTAATAAATGAATATGGAGTAAAAAATTTAATTAGAATTGGAACAGCAGGATCAATTCAAGAAAATATAAAAATAAGAGATGTTGTAATAGCTATGTCAGCTTCAACTGACTCAGCTATAAATAAATTAAGATTTAATGGTGCTGACTATGCTCCAACAGCGAGTTCTGAATTATTTTTAAAAGCTCACGAAATAGGAGTAAAAAAAGGATTGAGTATGAAAGCTGGAAATGTTTTAACAAGTGATACTTTCTATGGAGATGATCCTGAAGCATGGAAAAAATGGGCAAAATTTGGAGTATTATGTGTTGAAATGGAAACAGCTCAATTATATACAACTGCTGCTAAATTTGGTGTAAATGCATTAACTTTACTTACAATCAGTGATTCATTAGTAACAGGGGAAGTAACTTCAGCTGAAGAAAGACAAACTACATTTAATGATATGATTGAAGTAGCATTAGAAAGTGCTTTAAATTTATAAAAACTGTAATTAATAAAATAATTTAAACTCTCTCATTCGAGAGAGTATTTATTTCTACAAAGAGGTGAATTAAATGGCAAAAATTATATTAACAGAAGATGAGATAAAAAAATATATAAAAGAAGTGAATACAGTATTAGAAAAAGCATATGTTCCTTATTCAAAATTTCCAGTTGCGGCGTTATTAATTGATGAAAATAATAATAAGCATGTTGGTGTAAATGTTGAAAATGCCTCTTATGGTTTAGGAATTTGTGCTGAAAGAAATGTTATACCAACAGCTGTAACGCAAGGAATGAAAAAAATAAAATTACTCGTTGTTACTGGTGGAACACCAGAGCCAATAAGTCCTTGTGGTGCTTGTAGACAAGTAATTTCAGAATTTTCTGATGAAGAAACCGTTATAATTTTAACAAATAAAGAAGAAAAATATAGCATTTGGAATATAAAAGATTTATTACCTTATTCGTTTGGTCCAAATGATTTATAAAATAAAATTAAAGGATAAGAGTTTAGAACATGTACCAATAAACTGAACAGAAAAAATGAAAACAGTTTAGAGGTACATGTTCTTACATTTTCTCTATTTTTTAGTATAATATATATGAAAGGAGAGATATGGATTTAAGAGGTAGAAGTTTTTTTAAACTTTTTGATTATAACAAAGAAGAAATAGAATATCTATTAAAAAGTTCCTATAATTTTAAAAGAAGGTAAAGTACATAGATATTTAGAAGGGAAAAATATAGCTTTAATATTTGAAAAAACATCTACAAGAACAAGATGTGCTTTTGAGGTAGCATCCTATGATTTAGGAGTAAATCCAAGTTTTATAGATGCAAAAACTTCCCAAATTGGGAGTAAGGAAAGTATAAAAGATAGTGCAAGAGTTCTTGGAAGAATGTATGATGGAATAGAATATAGAGGATATGGTCAAGAGATAGTTGAACAATTAGCTAAGTATTCTAAAATACCTGTATGGAATGGACTTACAGATGAATTTCATCCTACACAAGCTCTAGCTGATGCACTTACTATATTTGAAAAAAAAGGTAAATTTGAAGATGTTAAAGTTGTGTTTATGGGAGATTGTAGAAATAATGTTGCAAATTCTTTAATGATAATTTGTGCATATCTTGGAATGGATTATGTTGCTTGTGGGCCTAAAAATCTTTTTCCAAGTGAAGAGATATATAAAAAAGTATTAGAAATTTCAAAAATTACAGGAAGTAAAATTGAAGTTAGTGAAGATATATCTAAAGCTTTAATTAATGCTGATGTAATTTATACAGATGTTTGGGTTTCTATGGGAGAAGACAAAAGTAAATGGAAGGAAAGAATAGATAATCTTAAAGCTTATCAAGTTAATATGGAGGTTATGAAAAAAGCTAAAGAAGATGCTATATTTATGCACTGTTTACCTAGTTATCATAATTTGGAAACAGAAATTTCTAAAAATATATATGAAGAATTTGAATTAAAAGAATTAGAAGTAACAGATGAGGTATTTGAAAGTGATTATTCAGTTGTATTTGATCAAGCTGAAAATAGAATGCATTGCATAAAGGCAATTATTTATGAAACTTTAAAAGGTAATGGCAATAAATAGGAGAATGCTCTAAAAATAAAAAAACTTAATTATTAAAATTTTGTATTATTTTGTATTATTCCATCTATATTTCATTTTTATTTACATTAAGACATTATCATATTTATTTAATAAAAATTATAAAAATAGAAAAAAAACAATTGACAAAATGTCAGTTGTGTGATATCCTTTAAATAGGAGGGATAAAATGCGAGATGTGAAAGAACCGGAAATACGACGTGC
>CALHVR010000010.1 GCA_938037005.1 uncultured Leptotrichiaceae bacterium
AAAAGTAAAAATATATAATGGGAATGAAGCGATTTATTATTTGCTAAGAGTAATTTGTGGACTGGAATCAATAATAAAAGGGGAAGAGCAAATTTTATCACAATTAAAAAAAGCGTATATTTTACATATGGAGGCGAATAAAACTTCTCCAGTTTTAAATATAATATTTAATCAAGCAGTTGAAACAGGTAAAAAATTTAGGGCAGAGAGTAAAATTAATGAAAAAAATATTTCTTTAGATTCTATAGCTATAAAATTTTTAAAATCAAAAATGGGAAACCTTGAAAACAAGAATATTTTCATAATAGGAGTTGGAGATTTAAGTCAGTCAATTTTAGCGTTGTTACACAAAATGAAAAATTGTAATTTAACAATAACTAATAGAAGTGATCATAAATCAATGGAAATACAAAAAATATTTAGTGGGACAAAAACAGCTGAATATAATAAGAAATATGAAGTTGTTAAAGAGAGTGATATTATAATAAGTGCGACATCTGCACCTCATTTAATATTGGAAGAAAATAAAATGTATGAAATTCTATACGATAATAGACATAGAATTTTTCTTGACTTAGCTGTACCTAGAGATATAGATGTTGAAATAAAAAAATATAAAAATATAGAGCTTTATCATTTGGAAAATATTTGGGAAGAATATAATAAAAATGTAGAAAAAAGAGATGAACTTGTAAAAAAATATTTTTATATAATTGAAGAACAGTTAGATAAAATAAGAGAAAAATTAGATAAAAGACAAAAGTATGTAAGAGAATAACTAGAAGGGTGAAAATATGATAGAAAAAATAACGATAGGAACAAGAGGAAGTATATTAGCTTTAGCACAAGCGGAAAAAGTAAAGGAAATGTTAGAAAAAAGTAATGAAAATATATCTGTAGAGCTTAAAGTAATTGTAACTAAAGGAGATAGAGATTTTAGAGATTTTAAGAAAATACAGGGGACATCTCAAAAAGATTTATTTGTAAAAGAAATTGAAAAAGAAATGTTAGAAGGAATTATTGATTTGGCGGTTCATTCATTGAAAGATATGCCACAAGAAACTCCGAAAGGGCTATTAAATGCATGTTTTCCTTTAAGAGAAGATAATTCAGATGTCTTAATATCAAAAAATAATAAAACTTTAATGGAGTTAAAATCTAATAGTATTATTGGAACGGGAAGTACAAGAAGAGAAGTAGAATTGTTAAATTTGAGGAAAGATATACAAATTAAACCTATAAGAGGAAATATTCATACAAGATTGAAAAAATTAGATGATGGCGAATATGATGCTATAATTTTAGCAGCGGCAGGACTTAAAAGAGTTGGACTTGATAGTAGAATAACTGAAAGATTTAATTCACAAGATTTTATTCCAGCTCCAGGACAAGGAATTTTATGCATTCAATGTAGGGAGAATGATAAAAAAATATTAAAATTATTAGAAACTTTAGAAGATAAAGAAGTAAGAATAATGTGTGAAACAGAAAGAGAATTTTCAAGAATATTTGATGGAGGATGTCATACTCCAATAGGATGTTCATCAAAAATTATTGGAGAAAATATTGAAATACAAGGGATGTTTAATCATAATGGAAAAAGAATTTTCGAAAAAATAACAGGATCAAAATATGATGGAGTAAAATTAGCAAGAGAACTTGCTAATAAAATAAAAGGAGTTGTGGGAAATGAGTAATGAAAATATAAAAAAAGGAAAAGTTTATATAGCAGGAGCAGGTTGTGGGGATGAAAAATTAATAACAGTTAAGTTGAAGGAAGTTATAGAAGAGGCAGAGTGCATAGTTTATGATAGATTAGTAAATGAAAATATATTGAATTTTGCTAAAAAAAATGTAGAATTAATTTACATGGGGAAAGAAAATACTGAAGGTGGGGAATTACAAGAAGAAATAAATAAAACAATAGTAGAAAAAGGACTGGAAGGTAAAAACGTTTTAAGATTAAAAGGAGGAGACCCATTCGTATTTGGGCGTGGTGGAGAAGAAATTGAAAGCCTTGTGGAAAATGGTATTGAATTTGAAGTAATTCCAGGGATAACGTCGGCAATAGCAGTTCCAGCATATGCAGGAATACCAGTTACGCACAGAGGGATTAACACTTCATTTCATATATTTACAGGACATACAAAAATTGATGGTAAAGATTTAGACTTTGAAACAATAGCGAAATTACAAGGGACATTAATATTTTTAATGGGACTTAGTAATCTTGAAAAAATATTAGAAAATTTAATAAAATATGGGAAAGATTCAAAAACTCCAGTTGCAATTATAAAAAATGGAACGACAACGCGTCAGCAAGTATTTACAGGAACAATGGAAACGATAGCTGAAATTATTAGAAAAAATAATGTAAAATCTCCAGTAATTATTTTGATAGGAGAAGTTGTTAATTTAAGAGAAACGATGAAATGGGTTGAAAAGAAAGAATTATTTGGTAAAAATGTTTTAGTGACAAGAAATAAAGAAAAACAAGAAAAAATTATAGATAAAATAAACAGATCAGGTGGTCAAGGAATAAATGCACCATTTATTGACATTGAATATATTGATTTTGAAATGCCGGATTTATCACAATATTCAGCACTTTTATTTAATAGTATAAATTCTGTAATTGGTTTTATGAAAAAAGTGAAAGATATTAGAGTACTAGGAAATATTAAAATTGGAGTTGTAGGAGAAAAAACAGCAGAAGAGATAGAAAAATATAAAATTATTCCTGATTTTTATCCTAAAGAATATACGGTTGAAAGACTTGCTAGTGAAAGTGTAAATTATATTGGAGAAAATGAAAAAGCGTTATTTATAGTATCGGATATTTCGCCAGTAAAAGAAAAAAAATATTCAGAATTATATAATAGAAATTATGAAAAATTAGTAGTTTATAAAACAAAAAAAGTGAATTATAGTTTTGAAAAAATGTTAGACTATTTAGATAGAAGTGATATTTTGATGTTTTTAAGTTCATCAACATTTGAGTCATTCATGGAAAATTTAGGAGTAAAAAAAGGTCAAAAAATTGAGGAAGTTTTAGATGAGGAAATAGTACAAAAATTAAAAAATAAAATGATTACATCTATTGGGCCTGTTACGACGAAAACTATAAAATCTTATGGCTTAGATGTTGAGATTGAGGCAGAAAATTATACGGAAGAAGGATTGTTTGAAGCTATAAAAGAAAAATTATAATAAAATAAAACAGAAAAAATAGGAGTAAAAATGGATACAAAAAGTTCAAAAGAAATATTTGAAAGAGCAAAAAAAGCTATACCGGGAGGAGTAAATAGTCCTGTGAGAGCATTTCAGTCAGTAAATAAGGAATACCCAATATTTATAAAAAAAGCTAAAGGTTGTAAACTTTATGATGAGGACGGAAATGAATATCTTGATATGATTGGTTCTTGGGGACCTATGATTTTAGGGCATAATTATCCAGAAGTTCTTGAAACTGTAAAAAGTGAGATCGAAAATGGGACATCATTTGGATTACCTACTAAAAAAGAAGTGGAACTTGCTGAATTAGTAAAAAGTTGTTATAAAGGTATTGATAAAATAAGACTTACAACTTCAGGGACTGAAGCTACAATGGCTGCCGTGAGACTTGCTCGTGCTTATACTGGTAAAAATAAAATACTTAAATTTGAAGGGTGTTATCACGGACATTCGGACTCGTTAATGGTAAAAGCTGGATCAGGACTTTTAACATTTGAGCATCAAGACAGTAACGGAATTACAGAAGGTGTTATGAAAGATACTATAACTTTACCATTTGGAGATATAAAAAAAATTAAAGAGTTAGTTGAGAAAGAAAAAGATATAGCATGTATAATAATGGAACCTATACCAGCAAATATGGGGCTTGTGGAAACTGATAAAAAATATTTACAAGAAGTAAGAGATTTGACACAAAAAGAGAATATTGTATTAATTTTTGATGAAGTAATAAGTGGATTTAGAGTTTCACTTGGTGGAGCTGCAGAATATTTTGGAATTAAACCTGATTTGATAACTTTGGGTAAAATAATAGGTGGAGGTTATCCAGTTGGAGCTTTTGGTGGTAAAGAGGAAATAATGAATTTAGTGTCACCAGTTGGAGGAGTTTATCATGCAGGGACTTTATCAGGAAATCCTGTATCAGTTTCTGCTGGAATAAAAACAATTTCAATATTAAAAGATAGACCTGAAATTTATAGAGAAATAAATGAAAAAACTAAAAAAATTGTAGAAGGAATAAGAGAATTAATAGAAAAATATGAAATTCCTGCAACTGTAAATAGTGTTGGAAGTTTGTATACAATTTTCTTTTCAAAAGATAAAGTTCAAACTCTTGAAGATGCCATAAATACTGATGATAAATTGTACGAAATATATTTTACAACTATGTTGGAAAACGGTATAATTGCACCGCCGTCAAAATATGAAGCTCATTTTATATCTTTAGCTCATAAGTCTGAAGATATAGAAAAAATATTGGAAACAGTGGAAAAAGCATTTAAAAATATGAAAAAATAAACTGTTGAGCGGAGGAGTTATATATATATTAAAAATATATTGAAATAAAAATTATGATAAAATTAGAAGAAGTTTTAAAAAGTATAGAACCGATAAATAAAGAAAGAATGATAAAAAAAGAAAAAGAATTAAGTAAACTTTTAAAAATACCGAAAGGACTTGGGAAACTTGAAGAATTGGCAATTCAGCTTGAAGGAATACAAGAAAATTATGCCGTGAATAAACGGATGGCACTTGTAATGGCGGCAGATAATGGTGTGGAGAGAGAAGGAGTAAGTTTTTCTAAAAGAATTATAACGCAATATGTTGTAGAAGCTATGATAAAAGGACATTCTTCTATAAATGCGTTAGCTAAAACATTTGGAGCAGATGTAGTGGCAGTAGATTTAGGTATAGATAAAAGTTGTGATATAAATAATGAAGTGGATTTGTCAGGAATTATTAATGAAAAACTTATGGAATTTGGAACAAATAATATTGTAGAAGGGCCAGCTATGACTTATGAAATTGCAAAAAGAGCAGTTGAAATAGGTGTAGAAAAAGTAGATGAATTTGTAAAAAAAGGATATAATTTATTTACAGCTGGAGAAATGGGGATAGGAAATACAACAACAAGTAGTGCAATTTTACATGTATTTACTGGATTGCCGTTAGATGATATTGTAGGGCATGGAAGTGGAATTAATGATGAAACATTAGAACATAAAAAAAATATAATAAAAAAAGCAATAAATATGAATAAAATAAATAGTGATGATCCGATAGATGTTCTAGCAAAAATAGGAGGACTTGATATAGCTGGAATGACAGGAATTTATATTGGCTGTGCTAAAAATAAAGTACCTGTTGTGATTGATGGAATAATATCAGCTATTGCAGCATTAATTGCATATAAATTAAATCCAATAGTTAGAGATTACATGATAGAATCAAATGTAGGTAAAGAGCCAGGAGAAAAATATATAATGAAAGAAATGAATTTTGATCCGGGACTTTTTATGAAAATGAATTTAGGTGAGGGAACAGGTGCAATTTTAATGTTTCCTATGATTGATGCGGCATTAAATATAACGAGAATTGTTGGGAAGTATCCTGAAATTTTGTAAAAAATAATTTTAATAAAAGAATAAATTTATAAAAATAGAAAGGAAATAATGAAATTATATTTATTAAGGCACGGAAAGACAATATGGAATGTAGAGGAAAGATTTCAAGGACAGCTTGATTCGCCTTTAACAGAAGATGGGATATTAAAAATAAAAGAAACGGCAAAAAAGCTTGAAAACATTAGATTTGAGAAAATATATACAAGTGAAATGGATAGAACAATAAATACAGCTAAGATAATTATAGAAAATAGTAAGATTACTGAAAATAAGACAATAAAGTTTATGAAAATGTCAGAATTGAATGAAATACATTTTGGAGATTGGCAAGGAATGACATATGAAGAAATTTATGAAAAATATCCTAAAAATGGAAATAATTATTTTAATAATCCAAAAGAATATAATTCTAAAGAGAATAATGGAGAAGATTTAATTGCTGGATTAGAAAGATTTTTGAATGGATTAATAAAAATAGTTCATGAGAATCAAAAGTTAGAAACAAATGTTTTAGTCGTAACTCACGGTACGGTAATGGAATTATTTTTAAATTATATTGATAATAAGTCTGTTCATGAATTAGATGAAAGAAAATTAATTGGAAATGCAGAATATAAAATTTATGAATATATGGAAAATAAATTTGTTGAAATTTAATTATGATATTTATAAATAAAGTTATTTAAGTATGAATATAAAAAAGTTCACATTAATAAAATAAGTGAACTTTTTTTATAAATTAATAGTCTAGTAATTAAAAAAACCAGTCTACCGTTCCTACTGAATTTTTGGTTGCCTGTAAATGTAACAGGTGGTAGCCATTTATATGATTTGTACAGGATCCGTGCAAAGTTTATAACCGCCGTGATTATTCTGAAACAAAAAACATAGGGATGACCCCATTAAAAAAGAGTAAAGCCCAAAAATTGTATAGAAGGTCAC
Source organism: uncultured Leptotrichiaceae bacterium (assembly GCA_938037005.1). GTDB lineage: Bacteria > Fusobacteriota > Fusobacteriia > Fusobacteriales > Leptotrichiaceae > CALHVR01. Next base: position 6,582 of record CALHVR010000010.1, read on the forward strand.
GAATAGACCAGAATATAGGTATATTATATAATGTATAAAAAATTATGTCAAATTTTTCTTTTAAAAATAGGTATTTTTTGATACAATAATATTATGAAAAGTAAAGAAGAAATGGAGGAAATTAATGACGGTAAAATTAAGACAGCCATCTGATACAATAAGACTTTTAATTTTATTATGTTTTATAGGAGGAATAACAGATACATATACATATTTCATAAGAGGAGAAGTTTTTGTTAACGCACAAACGGGTAACTTAATAAATATGTCGATGCATATAATGAAAGGTGAATGGAGAGAAGCAGCATATTATTTATTTCCGTTATCAATTTTTACTTTTGGAATTTTCAGTGCTGAAGTTTTAAGAGGGCATTTAAAAGAAATTAATGCAAAAAATGATAAAATACTTCATTGGAGGCAAATTATATTAATTGTTGAAATTATAGTATTTACATTAGTAGCATTTGTACCAAGTGGGAAATATGATGTTTTTGTAAATATGGCGTTATCTTATATTTCTGCATTACAATATCAAACATTTAAGAAAACGAATGGAAGTGTGGTCGCGACAACGATGTGTACCGGTAATTTAAGAAATGGAACTGAATGGCTTTATCAATATGTAATGAAACGAAAAGAAGAAGATAAAAAAAAGGTAATAGTTTATTTTGGTTCAATTCTTTTTTTTATAACAGGATGTTTAATTTGTTCATTTGTAATTACTCATATAAAAGTTAAAGAATATGCAATATTATTTACTTTACCGTTTGCAGTGTTGGCGTTTCATTATATGAAAAATAGAAATAAGAATTTTTAAATTGAAAAGAAAGAAGAAAAAATGAAAAAGATTATATTAATATCATTTTTTATAATAGCATTAAAGAGCTTTACTTTTATACATAAGATAGAAAAAGTGAAAAGTGAAATAATGAATAAAAAAATCCCTGTCTCAATAATTTTACCAAAGGAATATACTGATAAGAAAAAATATGCTGTAATATATGCTTTACACGGATGGGGAGGATCGTTTAGAAGTTTCGCAAGAGTGAAAAGTTTAAAAGAATTGGCAGATAAATATAATGTTATTTTAGTTTTTCCAGATGGGAACTGGAATAGTTGGTATATTAATAGTGAAAAAAAGAAAAATTCAAAGTATTCAACATTTATAGCAAAGGAAGTTGTAAATTATATTGACAATAAATACTCGACAATTAAAGATAGAAATTATAGAGCAATTTTAGGATTTAGTATGGGAGGATTTGGAGCATTTTACAATGGGATAAACTATCCAAATGTTTTTGGTAATATTGGGAATATAAGTGGTGGAGTTTTTGTTGAGAAATGGAAAAGTAAATGGGGAATACACAAAGTTATAAATAATGGAGATTATGCTAATTATAATATAATTGAAATTGCAGATAAACTAAAAGAAAATAAATTTAAAACAAATATTATTATTGATGTGGGAAATAAAGATTTTTTTCTAAAAGATAATAGGGAATTACATAAAAAATTAAATGAATTAGAAATTGAGCATACTTATATCGAGCGAAAAGGTAGACATAGAAAAAGTTATTGGGTAAAGTCATGGGAAATAATGATGGAATTTTTTAATGAAAAATTTAATGAAAGTAGTGAGAAATAGAGGGAAAAATGACAAAAGAAACATTTTTAAAACAATTTCCCAAAGAGATGGAGTATGAAGCTAGTAAACTTTACAATGTTTTAGAAATGGCGAGAGAATATGAAATTATAAGTTATACAGAAGAATTTTATACGCCAAATTTTTGGAAGAAATTAACAAAAAAAATAAATAAAGTTTTTGTATATACGAATGGGATATTTGAAAATAGTGATAGAAGACAGATTGTATTTATTCCTGAAAATTATTTTATTCAAAATGAAATAGATAAAAATGATGAAAAAATATTAAAAGATAATTTAGAATATCCAAGTAAATTGTTGAAAATTAAAATAAATTCAAGATTTAAAGAGTATTTACATAAAGATTTTTTAGGAAGTATATTGGGATTGAATATAAAAAGAGAATTAATGGGAGATTTGATTTTAGAGAATGGAGTTGGATATATTCCTGTAGCTGATAAAATAGAGAATATAATATTATCGGATTTAAAACAAATTGGTAAAGCTCCTTGTAAAATAGAAATACTCGATATTTTAAATTTAGAAAAATTACCGTCATATAAATATGATGATAAAATCGTGACAGTGTCTTCAAAAAGACTTGATAGTATTGTTGCATCGATTACTAATTTATCGAGAGCAAAAGTAGTTGAGGCTTTGGAGCGAGGAAAAGTTTTGGTTGACTATTATGTAGAGAAAGATAAATCTAAAAATATTGAAATTGGATCACAAATAACGATAAGAGGATTTGGGAAATACAAACTTTTTGAAGATAAGGGAGAAACGAAAAAAGGCAAAGAAAGAATACTTGTAAAAAAATACATTTAATTTTGATTAGTTTTTATTTTAAAAAATTAAAATATTTTTAATAAAGTTTTTTGGTAAAAAATAAGGAATAAAAAAGGGGAAAATATGAAATTTACAATATTTACACCAACATATAATAGAAAAGAATTATTAACAAATTTATATGAATCTTTAAAAAAACAAGCATATAAAGATTTTGAATGGATAATAGTCGATGACGGTTCATCTGATGGAACGGAATTGAGTGTAAGACAATTTTTAGATGAGAAAATATTAAATATAAAATATTTTTATAAAGAAAACGGGGGAAAACAACGAGCGTATAATTATGGAGTTGAAAAAGCTAGAGGGGAGTTGTTTATTTGCCTTGATTCTGATGATAAATATGTGGACAATGCACTTGAAACTATATTAAAATATTGGAAAAAGTATGAGAATGATAGAGAGATAGCTGGTATGGGATATTTATCCATTTATGAAAATGGTGAAGTTATTGGCACAAAATTTCCAGAAGATGAAATGATTGCAACTCAATTTGATATTTATAATAAATATAAAGTAAAAGGTGATAAAGGTCTTATGTTTAGAACAAATATTTTGAAACAATACCCATTTCCTGTATTTGACGGAGAAAAATTTACAACAGAAGCAGTTATTTACAATAGAATTTCTGAAAAATATAAAATGCTTTATGTAAATGAAAAAATTGAAATTAAAGAATACCAAGGTGATGGATTGACTTCAAAATATAATGATCTTCTTGTAAAAAATCCTAAAGGACAAGCATTATATCACAATGAAAAAAATAGACATAAGATGACTTTTAAAGAAAAAATATTAAATAATGCAGTTTATTATAAATTTTGTAAAATTGCAGGTTATAATTTCAAAAAAATAATTAGTGAAGCTGAAAGTAGATTTTTTCTTTTGATAAGCATCCCAATAGGGTATTGTATGTGGTGGAAGGAGAAAATAAAAAAATAATAATAAGAAAAGGTAAAAAATGAATGAAAAAAAAGTAGTAGTTGGAATGAGTGGAGGAATAGATAGTTCTGTTGCAGCGTTATTATTAAAGCAACAAGGCTATGAAGTGGTAGGAGTTACACTTAAACATTTACCGGATGAATTGTCGGAAAATCCGGGAAAGACTTGCTGTTCACTTGATGATATAAATGATGCAAGATATACATGTTATAATTTAGGAATACCACATTATGTTATAAATGTTACAGATGAATTTAAAAAAGAAGTGATGGACTATTTTGAAAAAATGTACAGTCAAGGGAAAACACCATCACCGTGTATAATTTGTGATGAAAAAGTTAAAATAAAAAGAATTTTAGATTTTGCAAATAAAATGGGAATAAAATATATTTCTACAGGACATTATTCTAAAATAAGTATAAATAATTTACTTTTATGGGATAAAGATAATGTGAAAGATCAATCTTACATGTTGTATAGATTAGATAAAAATATAATTGAAAGATTTTTATTTCCACTTGCTAATTATAAAAAGTCAGAAATTCGTGAGATTGCAAAGAAAAATGGTATTCATACTCATAATAAACCTGACAGCCAAGGTATTTGTTTTGCACCAGAGGGATATATTAAGTATTTGAAAAAAGTTTTAGGTAATAAAGTAAAAACAGGAAATTTTATAGACAAAAAGGGAAATATTATTGGAGAACATATTGGATATCAATTTTATACGATAGGACAAAGAAGAGGGCTTGGATTAAATTTAGGTAAGCCGTTTTTTATTTTAGAAATACGACCGGAAACGAATGAAATTGTAGTTGGAGATTTTGAAGAATTATTGATAGATGAAATTGAGATAAAAGATGCAAAATTTCATTATGATATAGATAAAATCATAAATACGCCATTAATTGCACGACCTAGATTTTCATCAAAGGGACTTGAAGGGGAATTGAAAATCATTAAAGATGATACAAGTCAAAAAATAATTTTTAAATTTTATAGGAAAACACATGAAAATAGCGAAGGGCAGCATATAGTATTTTATAAAGAAAATGAATTAATTGGAGGAGGAGAAATAAAATTTATAAAAAAATAGAAATAGATTTATAAATTAATAAAATATAATTTGAAAAGAGGGAAAGGTATGAAACGTAAAGAAATTTATTTAGCTGGAGGATGTTTTTGGGGAACTGAAGCATTTTTGAAAAAAATAAATGGAATTTTAGAAACAGAAACAGGATATGCAAATGGAAATAAAAGTAATCCAACATATAAGGATGTTTGTCATGGAAGTGGTCATGCTGAAGTTGTGAAAGTTATTTATGATAGTGAAAAAATTGAATTGACAAAAATATTAAATTATTTTTTT
>CALHVR010000011.1 GCA_938037005.1 uncultured Leptotrichiaceae bacterium
AAAAATAAAAAAGTATGGTATAATATAAAAAGATAATTTAATAGACAAAATAATTAATTATAAAAGGAATTAACTATAAATTATTAGTATAAAATTTAAAAAGGAAAGGAAGCAAAATGAGTAAAAGAAAAGTATACTTAAATCATGATGGAGGCGTTGATGATTTAATTTCGCTATATTTAATATTAAAAATGGAGGATGTAGAACTTGTAGGAGTTAGTGTAATTGAAGCAGATTGTTATTTACAACCAGCAGTGTCAGCAAGTAGAAAAATAATAGAAAAATTTGGAAATGAAAATGATAAAAAAATAAAAATCGCATTATCAGATTCAAGAGCAGTAAATCCATTTCCAAAAGATTGGAGAATGCATGCTTTTATTGTAGATGCTTTACCAATTTTAAATGAAATTAAACCGTTAACAGTAGAAGAAGCAAAGATTAAAGCTCATGAGGATATTTTAAGAGTATTAAAAGAAAGTGAAGAAAAAATAGATTTAGTATTTGTTGGACCTTTAACTGACTTAGCTCGTGCGTTAGACATTGATAGTTCTATTGAAGATAAAATAAATAAACTTTACTGGATGGGAGGAACATTTTTAGAACAAGGAAATGTTGAAGAGCCAGAACATGATGGAACCGCAGAATGGAATGTTTATTGGGATCCTTATGCAGCAAAAAGAGTTTGGGATAGTAATATAAAAATTGAATTAGTTGCACTTGAAAGTACTAATATGGTGCCACTTACAATGGATATAAGAGATATGTGGGCAAGTCAAAGAAAAAACGAAGGGATAGATTTCCTAGGACAAAGTTATGCAGCAGTTCCTCCTTTAACACATTATGTTACAAATTCAACTTATTTTTTATGGGATGTACTAACAACAGCTTCGTTTGGTAAAGAAGATTTAGTAAAAAGAGAAGTCGTTTATAGTGATGTAATTACAGAAGGTGCAAGTCAAGGAAGAACAATAAAAAAAGAAAATGGAAGACCAGTAGATTTAGTTTATTATGCTGATAGAGATGCATTTTTTGAATATATAACAGAATTGGCAAAAAAATAAAATTATAAAAAATGAAAGGAGAGTATAGAAAATAATCTATACGATTAAAATTATGAAAACATTAGGAGAATTAGTGGATTATGTATCGCATGCAGGAGAAAAAAGGATGGTAAAACCATTTGGGAAATTAGCACTTGCAGCAATTTTAGCAGGAATGTTTATAGCGTTTGGATCAGTTGGAAATATATTAGTTTCAGCAGATTTATACAAACTGAATGCAGGAGTAGCAAAATTTATTGGAGCTTCTGTTTTTCCAGTGGGATTAATTTCAATAGTATTGTTACATCTTGAATTATTTACAAGTAACTGTATGATGACAGTAGGATTAGTTGAAAAAAAATATTCAATATTTAATATGTTAAGAGTTTTAGTAATTGTTTGGATATTTAATTTAATTGGATCAATTTTAGTGGCTTATATTACATTTAAAACTGGAACTTTAGGTCAAAGTGGTCAAGAATTATTAGAAGCAGTAGCTCATCATAAAATAGAAGCAAGTGGATACGATATATTTTTAAAAGGAATTTTATGTAATGTTTTAGTATCAGGAGCAAGTCTTTTAGGATATATGGCAAAAGATGGAATTTCTAAAATTTTTGGAATTTGGTTTCCAATAATGTTATTTATAGTTTTAGGATATGATCACGTTGTAGCAAATATGCTTTACTTGCCATTATCTTTAATGATGGGACATGAGCATACAACAATTGCTGGAATAATTCATAATTTTACATTTGCAACATTAGGAAACTTTGTAGGTGGAGGAATTGTAATCGCACTTTCAATGTGGTACATTAATAAAAAGGATTAATATAAAGGTAAAAAATGTTAATAAAATTAGAAATAAATAAAGAAAAGATATTGGGAAATTTAAAGAGAATAAAAAAAATAAATGAAAATATTATTTGGGTGTTAAAAGATGATGCTTATGGTCTTGGAATTAAAAATATTTTACCTATTCTAATAAAAGAAAAATGTAATAACTTTGCAGTGGCATACATTGAAGAGGCTATTTTTTTAAAAAATTTTGTTTTTATAAATTATGAAAAAAAAGAAAAGCCGATAAATATAATGTGTTTAAATTATATTGAAATTAATGATTTAGAAAAAGCGATAAATAATGAAATAGGAATTACTCTTTTTAGTTTAACGCAATTAGATAAATATATTGAAAAATTAAAACAATTTGATTTAAAGAAAAAAATTAAATTTCATTTAAAATTTAATACGGGAATGAATAGACTTGGATTTAATATAAAAGAAATAGAAATTTTGAGCAAAAAATTGAAAGAAATAAATGAAAGTGGAATTGATTTTGAGATAAATAGTGTTTATTCACATATAGCTCATAGTGAGAATGAAAATGAAACTAAAATTCAAGTAAAACTATATGATAAAATATTAGAAAAATTAGTTAAAAATGAAATTAAATATAAATTTAGGCATTTACAAGCAAGTCCATTGTTATTTAAATATAAAGAAAAATATAATTATGATTTTGCAAGAATTGGGATGGCACTTTATGGGATGGAGCCATTATCACAAAATATTGGATTATTTCAAACAGTTAATTTAATATCAAAAATTATCTGTATAAGAGATATAAAAAAAGGAGAACAAGTATCATATGGAAATAGTGGCATAGTAAAAAGAGATAGCAAAGTAGCGATAATACCAGTAGGCTATGCACATGGCTTACAAAAGCAAATAGAAGATAGTGAGGCATTTGTACTTATTAATAAGCAAAAAGCTAAAATTCTTGGAGAAGTTTGTATGGATATGATAATTGTTGACATTACAGATATAAAAGATGTAAAAGTTGAGGATAAAGTTACGATATTAGGAAAAGATGGTGAAAATGAAATAACGCTTAAACAAATGGCACAATGGGCAAATACGATTCAAGACGATATTTTAACAAAATTTAATAAAGATATTGAAAAAATATTAGTGTAACGAGGGAAAATATGGCTAAAAAAAATAAAAGACGAAGTAAAAAAAAGGGAAAAAGTTTTAAAAATATATCTAAATTAATTTTATCGATAATTGGAATTATAATAGGCTTAACTTTAGGATTAAATGTTAAAGTATTAGGTAAAGTATTTAATGTTAACACTAAACATATAAATGTTTTAAGTAGTGCATTTAAAGAAAAAGTTGAGAATACAGTAAAAAATACAACTGAAAAAGAAAATAGTACAAAAACGAATGAAATAAAAGATAATATAGATGAAAAAATAAAATATAAAGTTATAAAAGTTAGTGATGGAGATACAATTTCAGTAAAAAAATTAAAAAATAATGTTTTGGATGGAGATTTAATAAAAGTTAGACTTTACGGTGTTGATGCTCCAGAAAAAGATCAAGATTTTGGTTATGAAAGTAAAAAAGCTTTAATGAACTATGTAATGGACAAAACGATAGAAATTGATGTAAAATCCAAAGATAGATATGGGCGAAGTGTTGGAGTAATATATATTGGTGGACGAAACATTAATGAAGAACTGTTAAGAGATGGATATGTTTGGTATTATGAACAGTATGATAAAAATAATGAAAAATCACGACTATTACAAGAAAATGCTATGAAAAATAAGTTAGGATTATTTTCTAAAAAGGGTTATATTGAACCGTGGAAATTTAGAAAAGATAAAAAGAAGAAATAAGCAAAAATAAAGAGAAAAAATATTTTTGTAAATACACGTAAAAGGACTTGAAAATTTAAAAAAAATGTGGTAGATTTATAGTGAAATATTTAAAAATAGTTATAATTGATAAGGAATAAAAAAGTTTTTATTAGCTTTTGATTTGTATTTTTAAAATAAAAATGGAGGTATTTATGTCAAATCAAATTTTATCGATCATAAAAAATAATGTATTGACTTATGATCAAAAATTAAGACAGTTGGCTGGTGCAGCTGAAGCAACATTAGATGTATTAGGAATAACACCAGAAATACAAGAATTTAGAGATAATGGAATAATTTGTGATTTATTTGAAGGAAATGCGCCTTATAGAGCAAGATATATAACTCCTGATTATGAAAAATTTATGAAACAAGGAAGTGAATTTTTAGAGTTAAAACCTGCAAATGATATATGGGAAGCAACTACAAATTTATTGATTTTGTATAATCATGTACCTTCAATTACTTCATATCCAGTTTATATCGGGAATATTGATTATTTATTAGAGCCATACGTTGAAAAAGTGTCAGAAGAAGAAGCTTATAAAGCAATAAAATTATTTTTATTACAAATAGATAGAACAATAACTGATTCTTTCTGTCATGCAAATTTAGGGCCTAAAAAAACAAAAGCAGGAGAATTAATACTTAAAGCAACAGTTGAGTTAGATACAATGACTCCAAATTTAACGCTAAAATACGACGAAGAAATAACATCAGATGACTTTGCAATTCAATGTATTGAAACAAGTTTAAAAGTAGCAAAACCTAGTTTCTCAAATTATCAAATGTTCCAAAAAGATTTCAATAATAAAGACTATGCAATAGCAAGTTGTTATAATGGATTAAGCATTGGAGGAGGAGCGTATACTTTAACTAGATTAAATTTAGCTAAATTGGCTTTAATTGCTAAAGATGAAAAAGAATTTTTCGAATATGCATTACCTGAAGCAGTAAAAAGAATGACAAGTTATATGGATAAAAGAGTAGCGTTCTTAGTTGAAGAAAGTGGATTCTTCGATTCAAGTTTCTTAGCTAAAGAAGGATTAATCTATAGAGATAGATTTAGTGGTATGTTTGGAGTTGTAGGACTTGCAGAATGTGTAAATAAATTGGTAGGTAAAGCAGACTCTGAATCAACAGAAGGAAAATTTGGTTGGGATAAATATGCAGATGATTTAGGAGAAAAAATTATTAAAACTTTACAAGAGTTAGTTCATAGTTATAAAACAAAATATTGCGAAATAACAGATGATCATTACGTATTACATGCACAAGTTGGAATTGACACAGATGCAGGGATAAGTCCAGGATGTAGAATACCAATAGGAGATGAACCATGTTTACCAGATCATATTAAACAAACAGCAAGATTCCACCCATATTTCAAATCAGGAATTGGAGATATATTCCCATTTGATGAAATGGCTTCAAAAAATCCAGCTTCAATTTTAGATATTATAAAAGGAGCGTTTAAAGAAGGAATGAGATATTTCTCAGTTTATTCTACAGATGCTGACGTAATTAGAATAACAGGATATTTAGTAAAAAAATCTGAAATGGAAAAATTATTTAGAAATGAACAAGTTATTCAACAAACAGTAGTATTTGGGTTAGGAGCTAGAGAAAATTCTAAAATATTAGAAAGAAAAGTAAGAGGAAATGAATAATGAAAGGTATTATAAATAAAATAATTCCTTTTAGTAATGTTGACGGCCCAGGTAATAGGCTGTCAATATTTTTTCAAGGCTGTAAATTCGATTGTCTATATTGTCATAATCCTGAAACTATACCAATATATGATTTACATAATGTAGATGAATATAAGAAAATATATAACGAAAGTTTATTAGTTATGACAGTTGAAGATGTAATTAATGAAATAGATAAAGTTGCTACATTTATTCAGGGAATAACAGTTTCTGGTGGTGAATGTACTTTACAATGGAAGTTTTTGACAGAAATATTTAAAGCTGTGAAAGAAAAATGGCCACATATGACATGTTTTGTAGATAGTAATGGCTTAATTCCAATGTGGACAGAGGATAAAAAAGAGCTATTACAAGTTATGGACAAAATGATGCTAGATATTAAGGCATATACAAAAGAAGATCATGAATTAATGACAGGGATTTCAAATGAATTAGTTTTAAAAAATTTTGAATATTTAGTACAAGTAGACAAAATTTATGAAGTTAGAACTGTAATTGTTCCTGAAATATTAAATAATGAAAAAATGGTGGATGATATAAGTAAATTAATTGCTAAATTTAACAAAAATATAAAATATAAATTAATAAAATATAGACAATATGGAGTAAGAAAAGAAATATTACGGGCGTATACACCTAGTCAGGAATATATGGAAAATTTAAAAAAGATTGCTGAAAGCAATGGTTTGATAGATATAATTATAGTATAAAAATAAAAAATAATTTCTCTCATTTTTCTTTAATGTAAAGAGTGTAAATTACATCTGTTAAAGAGAAGAGGAAAAAATATTTTTGTATTCTTTAATTAACAAAAAAATTATTTATAGGAGTGATTTAGATGAAAATCAACAAAAAATTATTAGGAATGTTAGTAGGAGCTTTAGCATTCGTAAGTTGTTCAACAATGGGGACTAAAATGTCAGGAACTGTTTCAGAAAATTATACTTGTGGAAACGGGGTAAATATAAGAGCAGATTATATGCCAGAACAAGGAACAGTTAAAGTATCAACAGGTGGATATGAATTTAATATGTCAAGAACATCTGCAGCAAGTGGAGCTTACTATGAAGGAATGAACGGAAGTAGTACAACATCATTCCATTCAAAAGCAGGAGAAGCAATCGTAAACTTTGGTAGTGGAGATATAAGCTGTAGAATAGTAAAATAATGAGTAATTAAATTTAAGAAAACAGTTGAAAAAATATGGGGTACTATATTTAAAGTAAACTGTTTTTTTTGTTTTAAAAAAATTTTCCATTTTTTTAAAAAAAATGGGCATTTTCGAAAACATTTGTGGCATACTTTTAATACGCGAAAAAATGAATATGTAAATTGAATTACAAATGCGGTTAAAATAATTTAACTGTTTTTTTCTCAATTCTAATAAATTTCCCATACTGTCAAGATTCTTAGCAATTTCTTTTTGTATAGTTAAATTTGGTAATAGTATTTCTTTTTGTGAGATTAAGTTTTTATTTAAAGTTAAACCTTTTACAGCTTTATTAATTCCTTCATCCCATCTTACATTCTTTAAAGAATAATATAAAAAATTCTCATCTATAAAAATAT
>CALHVR010000012.1 GCA_938037005.1 uncultured Leptotrichiaceae bacterium
AATGCCGAAAATGTAGCCGAAGGAAGAGGAATAACAAAAAAGATATTTAATGAATTAAATAAGCTAAACATAGATGTATTTACAATGGGAAATCACACTTGGGACAAAAAAGAAATTTATGAGTATTTTAATAAAACTAAAAATATAATAAGACCGATAAATTTTACAAAAGAAGCACCGGGAAATGGTTATACAATAGTTGAAAAAAACGGAATAAAAGTTGCGGTTGTAAATGCTCAAGGAAAAGTATTTATGCCAACGATTGCTTGTCCTTTTTTAGCTTTAGATGATGTAGTTCCTGAAATACAAAAAGAAACAAATATTATAATTTTAGATTTTCACGGTGAAGCAACTTCGGAAAAACAAGCAATGGGGTGGAATTTAACAGGGAAAGTATCGGTAGTATTTGGAACACATACACATACACAAACAGCAGATGAAAGGATTTTACCAGGGGGAACAGCTTATATAACAGATGTAGGAATGACGGGTGGGCATGATGGAATACTTGGAATGAATAGACGAGAAAGTATACAAAAATTTAAAGATGGAATGCCTGCGAGATATACGGTATGTGAAGATAATCCTAAAATTAATGGAATAGAAGTTGAAATAAATTCTAAAACAGGAAAAGCAGAGTCAATAATGAGAATAAATCTGCATTATGATGAGGTGTAAGATGAAGTGGATTAAAGTTAAAGTTGATTATTATTCAGATACATTAGAGGAGACAAAAGTTAAATTGATAAATATGTTTGAAGAAATTGGAATAAAACAAATAGAAGTTGTAGATTATTTTTCTGATAATGTTTTGGATTATAATACAAATTTTAAAAAAGAAGCAGATGTTTGGTCAATGATAGGTTATGTAGTAAGTAATCGTTTTGCACAAACAAAATTAAATATAATTTTTAATAAATTAAAAGAGTTGTCAGAAAATGATGAAAATTTAGCTTATGAAATTTATACTTCACATTGTAGTGATGAAGATTGGAAAGATGAGTGGAAAAAATATTTTCATACTGTGGCAATAACAGAAAATATTATAGTTAAACCTAGTTGGGATAATTATGAAAAAAAAGATAATGAAATTGTAATTGAAATAGATCCAGGAATGGCATTTGGTACAGGGACGCATGAAACGACTTCGTTATGTGTAGAATTTTTAGAAAAATACGCTTTAACTGCTAGGAAACTATTAGATATAGGTTGTGGTTCAGGAATATTAATGTTAATTGGTAAAAAAATTGGAATAAATAAAGTTGTAGGAATAGATATAGACGAAAAAGTTAAAGAAGTAGTATATGAAAATTTTGAAAGAAATGCTATAAAAGAAAATTATGAAGTTATAATTGGAAATTTGGTAAATGATGTAAATGAAAAATATGATTTAGTTGTTTCAAATATTTTGGTAGATGTTTTAACAGAATTATTAAAAAATATCGAAAAAGTATTAGAAAAAAGTGCAAAAATTATATTTTCAGGTATTTTAAAAGAGAAAGAAGAAAAATTTATTGAAGAAACTTTAAAATATAATTTGGTGCAAATTAATAGGAAAGAAAAAAATAATTGGGTTTCATTAGTATTTGAATATATGAAAAATTAGTATTAAAATTTAGGAGATAAAATGATAATAGCGATAGATGGACCTGCAGGAAGTGGGAAAAGTACAATAGCAAAATTAATAGCAAAAGACTTAGATTTGGTGTATTTAGATACTGGTGCAATGTATAGAATTTTTACATTAAAAACATTAAAAGAAAATGTTGAGTGTACTAATTTAAAAAAAATAAATGAATTATTAGAAATATTAGATATTGATATTGATAAAGATAAATTTTATTTAGATAAAAAAGATGTTACCTCTGAAATTAGAACAACAGAAGTAGCAAATAATGTTTCAAATATAGCGGCAATAAAAGAAGTTAGAGAAAAAATGGTATCATTACAAAGAGAATTTTCAAAATCAAAAAATATAATAGTTGACGGTAGAGATATAGGAACTGTTGTCTTTCCAAATGCCAATGTAAAAATATTTTTAATTGCAGATACCAAAGAAAGAACAAATAGAAGATATAAAGAATTAAAAGAAAAAGATAAAAATATTTCTTGGGATGAAATTTATAAAAATATTTTAACAAGAGATGAAATTGATTCTACTCGTAAAATTGCTCCTTTAAAAAAAGCAGAAGATGCTATTGAAGTAGATACAACAGGGAAAAGTATAGAAGAAGTAAAAAAAATAATTTTAGAAATAATTTCATTAAAATACAACATATAGTATAAAATATGATACAAAATAACTATTATTTTATAAAAACAAAGAAAAATCAAAAAAATACTAGACAAATTAAAAAAATAGTGTATAATAGTATAGAAATTAAGTGAAAACAATATATGGAGGTTTGAATATGTCAAAAAAAGAGTTTGTAGAAGCTTATGCAAAAGCTACTGGAGAAACTAAAAAAAGAGCAGAAGAATTAGTAAATGAATTAGAAGCTATTTTATTATTTGAAGAAGATAAAATAGAAAATGAAGTATTTGAAAAATTGAATAAAAAAGGATTATTCTCTGGTAAAGAAGGAGAAATTGTTGTTTATAGAGATCTTGAAGATAAACAAAGATATGTTTTTGTTGGTTTAGGAAAAGAAAAAGACTTAACATTAGATAAGGTTAGAAAAATATTCTTTAAATTTGCTAAAGAATTAGAAGTTAAAAAAGAACCTGAAGTTAAAGTATATATACCTAAATTAAATGGTTTATGTACAAGAAAAACTTATGGTGCTGCATATGAAGGGATACTTCATGCAGGATATACATACGATAGATTTAAAAGTAAAAAAGAAGATGAATTTGAGTTAAATGTAAGATTTGATATAGAAGAAGAAAAAGAAGAAAAAGTAGTAGCAGAACTTCTAAAAATCCAAAATATTATGGATGGAGTGTACTTTACAAGAGATTTAGT
>CALHVR010000013.1 GCA_938037005.1 uncultured Leptotrichiaceae bacterium
AACAATACTTGTTCAAATAGCTAAAGCAATAGAAGACTTTAAACTGGAAGGTGAAGAAGGTCTTGGTGTGGATATTGTTAAAAAGGCACTTTATGCTCCAATGAGACAGATAGCATTAAATGCAGGATTGGATGCGGGAGTTGTAATAGAAAAAGTTAGAAATTCTGAGCAAGGAATCGGATTTGATGCTGCAAATGAAGAATATGTAGATATGATTAAAACTGGAATAATTGATCCAGCGAAAGTAACAAGAAGTGCAATTCAAAATGCAATTTCAGTTTCATCTGTATTGCTTACAACAGAAGTAGCTGTAGCAAATGAAAAAGAAAAAGCACAGCCAGCAGGACAGCCTGGAATGGGAATGCCTGGAATGATGTAGTTTTGAATTAAAGCAATTATTGAAAAATAGTTACTTTTGATTGTATGTGAATAAAAATTAAATTGGAAAGTAGTGAAAATATTTGAGTATAACATTGTATAGAAAATATAGACCACAAAATTTTAATGAAATAGCAGGACAAGAATTTGTAACTAGAGCGATAAAAAATTCTTTACGTGAAAATAAATTGTCGCATGCTTATTTATTTAATGGGCCTCGTGGTGTAGGAAAAACAACGATAGCTAGATTAATTGCAAAAGGTGTAAATTGTTTAGAAAATGGAATAAGTGATAATCCTTGTGGACATTGTGAAAATTGTCGGGAAATAACACAGGGAATATCTATGGATATGATTGAAATAGATGCTGCATCAAATAGAGGAATAGATGAAATAAGAGAGTTAAAAGAAAAAATAAATTATCAACCTGTAAAAGGAAGAAAAAAAGTTTATATAATAGATGAAGTTCATATGTTGACAAAAGAAGCTTTTAATGCATTATTAAAAACATTGGAAGAACCGCCATCACACATAATATTTATATTAGCGACAACAGAAATAGATAAAATACCAGATACTGTTATTTCTCGTTGTCAAAGATATGATTTTCAACCAATTGAAAAAGAAAATATATGTAATTTATTGATGGAAGTTGCAAAAAAGGAAAATATACAAATTGATAATGAAAGTCTTGATTTGATTTACAGAAAATCAGAAGGAAGTGCTAGAGATAGTTTTTCTATCTTTGAGCAAGTTGTGTCAAATTTTAATGGAGAAGAAATTGATATAACAAAAACACAAAAAGCATTGGGAATTATTCCAAATGAAATTTTAAAAGAGTTTTTAATGCTTATTCAAAAAAATAGTAAAACGGAATTAATAAATTTTATAGACAAAATGTGGGAAAAAGGAATCGTTATTGAAACATTTTTAAAAGATTTTGCTTATTATTTAAAAGAAGAATTTAGAATAAATAATTCGTTGTCTATTGATTTTACACTTAAATTAATAAGTGATATTTTCTTTATATTAAATGAATTCAAATATGAAGAAGATAAAAGATTGTTGGGTTATGTTTTAGTACATGAAATTTATAAAGATAAAGTGCAAAGTAGATTAAATTCTATTAATCAAAGAAATGTGCAAAATGTTACACAAACAGAAATTAAAGTTGAAAATAAAACAGTACAAGATGTAGATATTTCTGTAATTGAAAATAATTGGGAAAATATACAACAGGAAGTAAAAAATATAAGTAGAATTCTTTTCGCTTTATTTAATGAAGCTTCCCCTGAAAGTATACAAAATAATATACTTAATATACAATTTCCTGAAAAAAATCAATTTCATGTTAATCAAATTATGGAAATAGATAGAAAAACTAAAATAGAAAAAATAATAAATAAAATTTGTAATACAAAAATAGAAATTAATGCAATTTGTTTAAAAGATGAAAAAATGGATGAAAATGATAAAATTATAAATGATGTAATTAGATTTTTTGACGGACAAATATTAGAACAAAAATAAGGGAAGAAGGGATAAAAAATGAAAGTAAAAGTAATTTTAAAAGAAACAATTAAAGGTGTTGGTAAAAAAGATGAAATAGTGGAAGTGAAAGATGGATATGCAAATAATTTTTTATTTGCACAAAATAAAGGAATTCCTGCGACACCAGAAAATATTAATAAATTAAAAGCAAAGGCAGAGAAAACCAAAAAAACTCACGATAAAGAAGTTCAAAAAGCGAATGAATTAAAAGAATTGTTAGAAAATAAAGAAATAGTTATAAAAGTTAAAGCAGGAAATAATAGAAAAGTATTTGGTTCAGTAGGTTCAAAGGAAATAGCTGAAGCAATTAAAGAACAATTAAATTTAGAGGTAGATAAGAAAAAAATATCAACTGATACAAGAATGAAAGAATTAGGATTACATACAGTTGAGTTAAAATTACATTCAGAAGTAAAAGTTAAAATAAAAGTTATGTTAGAGGGACAAGAATAAAATGGATTTTTTTGAAAATAATACAGTAGAGAATAATTTAAAAATACCTTATAGTATAGAAGCAGAAGAAGCTTTATTAGGATCTATTTTTATAAAACCAGATATAATAAGTGATGTTTTAGAAAAAATAGGAGTTGATGATTTTTATAAAAATAATCATAAAATAATATTTTCTGAAATGTTAAAACTTTATAATGAAGGGAAAATAATTGACACTTTAGTAGTAATAAATTCTTTAAAACAAAAAGATTTTATAAATGAAATAGGTGGAGAAGATATAGTTTATGATTTAATAAATGTTGTACCAACAGCAGCGAATGCAATAAATTATGCTGAAATTATAAAAGAATGTTCGATAAGAAGAGCTTTAATTAATACAGGAGAAGAAATTACTAGAATGTCTTATCGTGGTTATGAAGAAGTAGAGAAAATGTTAGATAAAGCTGAAAGTATGATATTTAAAATAGCAGAATCTAAACAAAAAAAAGATGTGATTTCATTAGGTGAAATGGCTACTCAAAAATTAAAAAGTTTAGATGAAATGTCTAAATTTAAAGGTGGATTAAGAGGTTTAGATTCAGGATTTATTCAATATAATAATTTGACAGGTGGCTTTCATGGTTCAGATTTAATTATATTGGCTGCAAGGCCAGCAATGGGTAAAACAGCGTTTGCATTGAATTTAGCGTTAAATGTTGCAAAAAAAGGGAAACATGTTTTAGTTTATAGTTTAGAAATGGGAACGGAACAACTTTTTGATAGATTGTTATCAATAGAATCAAAAGTAAAATTAACAGCAATAAAAGATGAGAAATTATCAGATGATGACTATACAGCATTAGGGAATGCTTCCGGAAGATTATTTGATTTACCATTATATATTTCGGATTCTTCAAGTGTAAATATTTTAGAGATAAAAGCAGTAGCTAGGAGATTGAAAGCTGAAGGTAAATTAGACTTTATGTTGATTGATTATTTACAATTAATTAATCCAAGTGAAGGATCAAAAAAAAGTAGAGAACAAGAAATATCAGAAATTTCTCGTTCATTAAAAATAATAGCAAAAGAATTAAATATACCAATTTTAACATTATCACAATTATCTAGAAATGTTGAATCAAGAGTAGATAAAAGACCAATTTTATCAGATTTAAGAGAATCAGGGGCAATTGAACAAGATGCAGATATGGTAATGTTTTTATATAGAGAAAAATATTATATGAAAGATGGGGAAAAACAACAGGGAGAAATACCATCGCAATACTTATCAAATTCACCTCAAAATAATCCAAATTCAAATGATGAAGTTGAGACAGTTGAAGTTATAGTAGGGAAACATAGAAGTGGACCGACAGGGACAATAAAATTAGGATTTAGACCTGAATATCAATTATTTGTGAATACGATAAGTGAGAATGAAATGAAAAGATATGGGAATTAAGGAGAAAAAAGAAAAAATGAAAAGAGTAGAATTATTAGCACCAGCTGGGAATATGGAGAAATTAAAAACGGCAATTCATTTTGGAGCAGATGCGTGCTATGTAGGTGGAGCTTCATTTAATTTAAGAGGAATGTCATCAAACTTTAAAAACAGCGAATTAAAACAAGCGATAGATTACGTTCATAGTATGGGTAAAAAAATATATGTGACATTAAATATTTTTGCACATAATACAGAAATAAAATATATGCCTAGATTTATAAAATTATTAGATCAATACGGAGCAGATGCTGTAATTGTAGCAGATTTGGGTGTTATGCAATTAGTTAGAGAAAATGCGCCTAATTTACCGATTCATGTAAGTACACAAGCAAATAGTACAAACTGGATGACAGTAAAAATGTATAAAGATATGGGAGCTAAAAGGGTTGTACTTGCTCGGGAAATGTCATTGAAAGAAATTAAAGAAATAAAAGAGAAAGTTCCAGATATTGAAATAGAGGTATTTATTCATGGAGCAATGTGTATGGCAATTTCAGGGAGATGTTTATTAAGTAATTATTTTGTAAATAGAGATGCAAATAGAGGTATTTGTGCACAAGACTGTAGATGGAATTATAAAGTTATAGCTGAAGGTCATGAAGAAAAAGGTGCTCACGATGTTGTTGAAGAAGGAGATCAAACATTTATTTTTAATGCAAAAGATTTATGTACAATAGAATTTATAGATCAAGTTCTTGAAGCTGGGGTTGATTCTCTTAAAATAGAAGGAAGAATGAAGAGTATTTATTATAATTCTACAGTTGTAAAACAATATAAAAGAGCATTAGATTCATATTATTCTGGAAATTATCAGTATGATCCAAAATGGCTTGCAGAATTAGAAACTATAAGTCATAGACTGTATTCAAAAGGATTTTATTTATCAAAAACAACAGAAGCTGATCAAAATTATGCGACAGGACTATCATATAGTCAAACATATCAATTAGTTGCAAATGTAATAGAAAAAACAGGTGAAAATAAGTATAAGTGGCAAATAAGAAATAGAATTTTTACTGATATGGAATTTGAGTTGGTTAGACCTGAAGGAGATCCCATGCCATTTAAGTTAACTGGATTTTATAATGTGAAAAAAGAAGAGATGGTTGATGTTGTCCATCCAAATACCATAGTTGAAATTGAAACAGATTTAGAAATGGGACCGATGGATTTAATTAGAATTAAATTACCAGAAGGTCAATCAGATAGTGATATGGACACTATGGAAAATACTTTATAATTTAAAAAAATGTAAAAAACAAAGAGTTTACAGGTATTATAGACACTTGTAAGCAAAAATAAAAAGGTTGAAAAAGAGTATAAAATAGAGTTATCGGTAACAAAATGGTAACATGATTTTGTATCACTTTATAATAGAAAACTATGGAAATCTAAATATCTCCATAGTTTTTTATATTTTAAAAGATTGATTAAAAAAATTTTCCTATAAAAGAGAAAACAAACCCAATTATGAAAACTATTAATAGTAGATATATAACATACACTGAAAATATAAAAAATATTATTACCAAAGACAATACCAAAGTTCCAATAAATGAAATAATAATAGCTAATAATTTTAAAAATATATATTTAGGTTTAATAGTTTTAAATTTATTGAAAAAAGTGACATCTATATCAAATTTATTTGATGTATTTTTAAAATAAAACTCATATATTTCGTTGAAATAACCTATAAAAGCAAGTAAAACAAGTGCAGAAATTATTGTAATTAAAATAGTTCCAGCATATTTTGGAAATTTAAAAAATATATTAATGAAATAATAAATACTTGTTAAAATTGCTAGATAAAATCCAGAAATACAAATACCTTCAAGTTTTGAGTAAAGATATTCAACCATAGTGTTAAATGTGAATATTAAATTTTTCATAAAATCCCCTTTAAAATGTTATTTTATTTGATTATACTATGAAAATTCGAATTTTCATAGTTTTTTTATTGTAAAAATTATACTATATGAAGATAAAATTAAAAATAATTAT
>CALHVR010000014.1 GCA_938037005.1 uncultured Leptotrichiaceae bacterium
AGGCAAAGGATCAGTAATTGGAGATTATTTAATTGAACATCCAGAAGTTAACTTTATTAACTTTACAGGAAGTACAGAAGTTGGACAAAGAATTGGAAAATTAGCAGGAATGAAGCCAATTTTATTAGAATTAGGTGGAAAAGATGCGGCAATAGTTGCAGAAGATGCTGATTTAGAAAAAGTTGCAAAAGATATTGTTAATGGAGCATTTAGTTATTCAGGGCAAAGATGTACAGCGATTAAAAGAGTATTGGTAATGGAAAAAGTTGCAGATAAATTGGCACAATTAATTAAAGAAAAAGTAGAGAAATTGACAGTTGGGGATCCGTTTGATAATGCAGATATAACACCTGTAATAGATAAAAATTCTGCTGATTTTATTGAAGGATTAATAAATGACTCTATTGAAAAAGGTGCAACTGCATTGACTACAGTAAAAAGAGAAGGAAACTTGATTTGGCCTGTATTATTTGACCATGTAACTACAGATATGAGATTGGCATGGGAAGAGCCATTTGGGCCAGTTTTACCAATTATAAGAGTAAAATCATTAGATGAAGCAGTAGAAATTGCAAATCAATCAGAATATGGTTTACAATCTTCAATATTTACAAATGATTTTAAAAAAGCTTTTGAAATAGCAGAAAAATTAGAAGTTGGAACTGTTCATATAAATAATAAAACACAAAGAGGTCCAGATAATTTTCCATTTTTAGGAATAAAAGGTTCTGGAGCCGGAGTACAGGGTATAAAATATAGTATTGAAAGTATGACGAGAGTTAAATCAATAGTTATAGATAAATTTTAAATAAATTATATTTTATAAAAGGAGAAAAAATGAGTAAATTATTATTAACACCAGGTCCTACAAATATACCTAAAAGATATTTAGAAATTTTGGGGAAAGATATTATCCACCATCGTACTCCCGAATTTAGAAATATTATGAAAGAAAATAATGAAAATTTAAAAAAAGTTTTTAAAACAAGTAATGATGTTGCTGTTTTAACTGCATCGGGAACAGGAGCAATGGAAGCTTCGATAGTAAATTTTTTCTCAAAAGGAGATAAAGTAATCGCTATAAATACTGGATATTTTGGGGAAAGATTAAAAAAAATTGCTGAAATATACGAATTAAATGTGATTCATTTAGAGTATGAATTTGGAGAGAGTTATAAAATAAATGATGTAAAAGATATATTAACTGAAAATAATGATATTAAAGGTATTTTAGTTACTCACAGTGAAACTTCAGTAGGAATATTAAATGATATAAAATCATTAGGAGAATTGACTAAAAATAAAGATACTTTACTTATAGTAGATACAATAAGTGGACTTGTAGCAAATGAATTTGATTTTGATGGATGGAATGTTGATGTTGCGATTGCAGGAAGTCAGAAAGCTTTTTTAATTCCTCCTGGATTATCATTTGTAGCTGTAAGTGATAAAGCTAAAAAAGCTATGGAAATATCAAATTTACCAAAATATTATTTTAGTTTAAAACAATACGATAAATATTTTTCAGAAATGTGTGAAACACCTTATACACCGGCAATTGCATTAATATTAGCGTTGCACCAATCATTAAAAGATTTGTTAGAAAATAGTATTGAAAATACAACTAATGAAAAGTATGAATTAAGAAAATATATTGAAGAAAAAGCGAAAGCATTAGACTTTAAGCTGTTAGTAGAAAATGAAGAAAATAGAACAAATACTTTGATTTCAGTTTATAAAGAAAATATTGAAATAAAAAAAATAATAGCAGAATTGGAAAAAAAAGGATACACTGTAACAGGTGGAAAAGGGAAATTTGCTAATAGTTTAATGAGAATTGGAATTTTAGGAGAAATTACTAAAGAACAAATTGATGATTTTTTTGTAGTTTTAGAAGAAGAATTAAATAAGCAATTATAGTAAGGAAAGGGAATAAGATTTATAATAAAAAATATTTTATATATGCTTATTCTCTTTAATTTTACTAATGAAAGGAGAAAAATGAGACCTTATTTATTTAAAATAGGAAGTTTTGAACTTAGAATTTACAGTTTGATGTATGTTTTAGCATTTTTAATTGGAATTTATATTGGTGGTAAAGATGAAATTGCAAAAAAAAGAGGGATAAAAGATAAAAAAATAATAGAAGATTTTGCATTTGTTGCAATTATATCAGGATTAATTGGAGCAAGAATATATTATGTATTATTGAGATTAGATACTTATTTACAAAATCCTATTTCTATGATAAAAGTATGGGAAGGTGGACTTGCAATTCATGGTGGAATAATAGGTGGATTAATTGGTTCGTATATTTTTGCTAAAAAACATAAAATAAATTTATGGGTTTTAACTGACATGGGAGTTGGACCGCTATTATTTGGACAATTTTTAGGAAGATTTGGAAATTTAGCAAATGGTGAAATACATGGAGTTCCAACTTTTACTCCATTAAATATTATTTTTTCTGGTAAATTTAATGAATGGTGGGCATCTTATCAAAATATGAGTTTAGAAATGCAATCACAATTTAAAGAATTAGTTCCATGGGGATTAGTATTTCCAGAGAATAGTCCTGCAGGAATGGAATTTCCAGAAACTCCGTTACATCCAGCAATGTTATACGAAGCGTTCTTAAATTTTATCGGTTTCATATTACTTTGGTTTGTGTTTAGAAAAAAAGAATATAATAAAGGTGTCTTAACAATGATTTATTTAATCATGTATGCTGTAATTAGGATTTTTGTAAGTACATTTAGAGCAGAAGATTTATTGATAAATTTAGGTGGAATGAGTATAAGAGCACCGTATGTAATTAGCATTTTTATGATATTAATTGCTATAATTGGAATAAAAATATTTAATAGAAAAAATATATAAAATAAAAATGATATGAGAATAATATTTTTTAATGGAAAGAATTAACTTTTATGAAAATAGG
>CALHVR010000015.1 GCA_938037005.1 uncultured Leptotrichiaceae bacterium
TACCTTTTATAGGAAGTATAGCATGAGCTATTCTTGGTCCTAAATCTCTTGCAGGATTGATTGCATATCCAGTTGCTCCCCCTGTTGCCATACCTATTATAACAACTAAAAGACCAACAAAAAATGCTCCATTTCCTACTTGTATTCCTACTTCTCCATATCCAAAAGCTAATATTCCTAAAACTAAAATAAATGGATTTATAATAATTATAAAATACATTAATAATTTTTTATAGTTAAATTTTATTTCATATTTTTTATTAATTATTATCATTTCAACTACAATTCTTATTAAAAATGCAATTAATGTAGTCCAAGCAGCTATCAATAATGAATGTTCTGGAAATTTCGGTATTAAAATTAAATTTCCTCCAACATTAAATATTAAAGCACAAACTGAAAAATAGAAAATATACATACTATCTTCATGGTAATGAAAGAAATAATCAAGACAAATTAATGATCTTATTACAACTCCAGCTAATATTATTGAAATTGGATTTATAGAATTTTCATAACTTGCTGGAAAAACTATTCTTATTATTTCTGGGGCAAAAAGTTGTGCTCCAACACATACAAAAGCTATTAATGCTACAAAATCTTCCAAACTTCTAGTTATTCTTGGATTTGTTTTATCTTTTTTCATTGCTTCATAAAATTCTGGTGTCCAACTATTTATAAATGAACTTGTTACTACTGATAAAATTTGTCCACCTGTATATGCCAAACTATAATCTCCTGCTTGTGAAAATGATGAAAATTTTGCTATCAAAATTCTATCACTAAAATTAACAATTTGATCAGTTAATTCAATAAATATTAATGGTAATCCATTTTTTATAGAATATTTTATATATTCTGCTTTTATTTTTAATGTAAATTTACCAAAATAATCTTTAAAATAATAAATTAATAACAATAAAATTGCTATTAAATTTGCAAATTGATTACCAAAAACTCCCATTTTTAAATTTTTTATAAATATTATTGTTAGAATATATGTTGTAAACACTGTAATCAAACTTCCTACTGCGACCTTTGTATACATTTTTTTCATTCTAAAAAGTGTAGTTGCTAATGTATTTAATGCATTTATTGACGCTATCATAACTGTTATTATTACTAACGGATTATAATTAACTTTGCTTAAATCAAGTACGTAAGAAAATAATTTTTTGGCTAATGGCGTAAACAAAAAAATATACATTAATATATTAAATATTATTACAATCATAGCTGTTGAAAACATATAGCTTCCTAACTCTTCTTCATTATCTTTTAAATCTATATACTTTTTCATTTGTGCATTATAAAGACCTAATCCTAAAACAACAGCAAATAAAGTTGCTATCGGGCCTAATGTTCCCACTATCCCAAACTCTTCTTTTGTCAAAAGTCTTGTAATTATAGGTAAAAAAATTAACGATCCCATTTTAGTAACTATATTTGATAAACTATAAACCATTGTTCCCTTTAATAAATTTTTATTATTCATTATTCATTTTTCTCCTACTTTATATTTTTATATTATAACATTTTTTTCTATCTTTTTTTAGTATAAAATTAAAATTTTAAGTTTTTTTTATTTTAAATATCATATAATATTAAACAATAATAAAATAATTATAATAAAGTTAAAATAAAAAAGAATTACACCTTATAAACTTAGATGTAATTCCTTAAATATTTAAAATCTTTTTTTGAAACATTTTTAATATTATTTATTCAACATTTTTGTTTTCAGAAATTCTAAAGCTTTATCTACATTTGCTTCTTTTCCTATTTCTTTTACATATTCTATATATTTTACAATATTATTTTCATCAACTATCATTAAAGCTCTAGTAAATAATCCTAATTCTTTTATATATAATCCGTTTTGCATAGCAAATTGATGATATTTATAGTCAGAAACAGCTTTTATACCATTTATATCATTGGCAGTACAAAATCTTTCTTGTGCAAAAGGCGTATCCATTGTTATTGAATAAAATTTAATATCTATATATACTCCTGCTGCCGTATTTAACATTTTAGTTTGAATAGAGCGTACTTTAGTGTCAAGCGAAGGGGCTGTATACAATACTTTTATGCTTTTATCTCCTAAAATGTCTTTTTCTTCTAGCTTAGAATTTATAGTTAAAGGTATATTTTTTAATGTATCTCCCGCTTTTAATTCTTTACCAACTATAGTTATCGGCTTCCCACTCATCGTTATTTTTAAATTATTTTCTGATTTTAAACTATCTAAATAATTGTTATATTCTAATGGTATTTCACTATTATGTTCTACAGTTTTTGATTCCCACATGAAATGAAAACTGCTAAAGTTATCATCATTAATGTTTTTTTCATTATTATGTCCTTTTTATAGTATTCATAAAAAAATTAATTTTACATATCAACTATTTTTTCTTACTTTTTTTATCGCTTTTCTTTTTAGTTTCTGTTTTTTTAGATTTTTTGCTATCTTTTTTATCAGT
>CALHVR010000016.1 GCA_938037005.1 uncultured Leptotrichiaceae bacterium
AAAGAGTATAAAGAGGAATTTATAAAAAATTATACTTTAGGTAAAGAACATGAATGGATTAAACCAAAAGTTAAATAAAATTGTTAAAAAGTTATAGAGAAGGAGAAAAAATGGAATATAAAAAATATAAAATTTTTTCACAAATGGCTCGAAAAAAAGAAAAAGTAGATAAAGTATTTAAAAATGCTAAAATTTTAAATGTTTTTACAGAGGAAATTATAGAAGCTGATTTGGCAATTTCAGAAAATGTAATAATTGGAATTGGAAAATATGAAGGGAAAGAGGAGATAGATTTAACAGGGAAATATATAGTTCCTGGTTTTGTAGATAGTCATCTTCATTTAGAATCAACGATGGTGGAGCCACGACATTTTTTGAAAGAAGCAGTAAAAAAAGGAACGACAACATTTATAGTGGATCCGCATGAAGTTGCAAATGTAGCGGGAACAGATGGAATAGATTATATTTTAGAGCAAACAGAAAACACTTTAGGAAATGTTTTTGTAATGATTCCATCATGTGTACCAGCAACAGATTTTGAAGATAATGGAAGAATATTGTATGCAAGAGACATGAAAAACTATATGAATCATTCTAGAGTGTTAGGATTAGCAGAAGTGATGGATTCAAAAGCTGTAATTAATGGTCAAGATGCTATGATGAAAAAATTAGATCTATTTAAAAATAAAAATATAGATGGACATGCCCCAATGTTGGAAGATTATGATTTAACGGCATATGCTCTTGCAGGAATTAGAACAGATCATGAAGCCACAACTTATGAATATGCTAAAAAAGAAGTTCAAAGAGGAATGTATGTATTAATAAGAGAAGGAAGTGCAGCTAAAAATCTGGAAGCAATAGTAAAAGGAATTGTAAAAGATGAAGCTAGTACTGAAAGATATTGTTTTTGTACAGACGATAAACATGTGGAAGATATAATAAAAGAAGGACATATTAGTTATAATGTGAAAAAAGCGATAGAATACGGAATAAGCCCAATAAAAGCATATAAAATGGCAACGATCCAGGCTGCACAGTGTATAGGTAAAGATAAAATTTTGGGAGCGATTGCACCAGGTTATAAAGCAGATTTTATTATATTGGATAATTTTGAGAAAGTTGAAATAAATGATGTTTATTTTAATGGAGAAAGTGTTAAAGATTTAATAAAAAAAGAAGAGGTTATAATACCTTGTCCTAAAAAATTGAAAAAAACAGTTTTTGTTAAGGAATTCTCTCAAGAAAAGCTAATTTTAAAAGTGAAAAATGAAGATGAATTTCCTGTAATAAAAATTGTAGCAGGAGAAATTGTTACATTAAAAAGTTTTGAAAAAATACCTGTTAAAGATGGAGTATTTGAAGCGAATGAAATTTATAATAAAGTTGTTGTAGTGGAAAGACACAATAATACAGGAAAAGTTGGAGTAGGAATTTTAAAAGGATTTGGAATAAAAAATGGAGCAATTGCTTCAACAGTTGCACATGATTCTCATAATATTGTAGTTGTAGGTGATAATGATAAAGATATTGAGATAGCAGTTCAAGAACTTGTAAAATCTCAAGGAGGATATGTTTTAGTTGAAAATGGAGAAGTTATAGATACGCTCCCGTTAAAAATAATGGGGCTTATAAGTGATGAAAATCCAAAAGAAGTTGAAAATAAAATAAAAATTATGGTAGAATATTCAAGAAAAATGGGAATAAATAAAAATATAGATCCGTTTATAAATTTATCATTTTTAGCTTTACCTGTAATTCCTGAAATAAGAGTAACGGCAAGAGGAATTTATGATGTAGTTGAGGATAAATTTTATGGATAAACTAGATGGTTTTTTAAAATATTCAATACTTTTTTCATATTATGGAGAATTATTTTCTAAAAAACAAAAAGAATATTTAGAACTTTATTTGGAAGAAAATAGTTCGTTAAGTGAAATTGCAGATGAATATGGAGTTACAAGACAAGCAGTTTTTGATAATATAAAAAGAGGATTTAAACAACTTGATGATTATGAGGAAAAATTAAAAATATTTCAAAAAGAAAAAGAAGTAAAAGAAAAATTGGAAAGACTTAGAGTAAATTTTACTAGAGAAAATTTAGAAAAAATAATAGAAGAATTTGATTATAATAATGAGGTGTATTAATAGATGTTTAATAACTTAGGAGATAGGTTTAAGGATATATTTAAAAAAGTTAGTGGACAAGGTAAATTAACAGAAGCTAATATGAAAGAAGCTTTAAGAGAAGTAAGGCTTGCGTTACTTGAAGCAGATGTAAATTATACTGTAGCTAAAACTTTTGTTTCAAAAATAAAAGAAAAAGCATTGGGAGAAAATGTAATTTCAGGGGTAAATCCGACACAACAATTTATAAAAATAGTAAATGATGAATTGGTTGAAGTTTTGGGAGGAACGAATGTTCAAATAGTGAAAGCAGATAAAGCACCGACAATAATAATGTTAGCTGGGTTGCAAGGAGCTGGGAAAACAACATTTGCAGGGAAATTATCAAAATATTTAAAATCTAAAGGAGAAAAGCCGTTTTTAATAGGAGCAGATGTTTATAGACCTGCAGCCAAAAAACAATTAATGGTATTATCTGAACAAATAAAAGTTGGAATGTTTACGATAGAAGAAAGCACTGATGTTTTGGAAATATGTAGACGAGGAATTGAAAAAGCGAAAGAAGAACACGCGACGTATGTAATAATGGACACGGCAGGGCGTTTACATGTTGATGAAACTTTAATGAATGAGCTTAAAAATGTAAAAGATGAATTTACTCCAAATGAAATTTTATTAGTTGTAGATGGAATGACAGGACAAGATGCTGTAAATGTTGCAAAAACTTTTAATGAACAATTAGATATTACAGGAGTAGTTTTAACGAAATTAGATGGAGATACTCGTGGTGGAGCTGCATTGTCGGTAAAAGAAGTAGCAGGAAAACCAATTAAGTTTATAAGTGAAGGGGAAAAATTAGATGATATTGCTCCATTTCATCCTGACAGACTTGCCTCGAGAATACTTGGTATGGGAGATGTTGTTTCGTTAGTTGAAAAAGCTCAAGAAGCGATAGATGAAAAAGATGCAAAAGAAATGGAAGAGAAATTTAGAAAAAATCAATTTGATTTTGAAGATTTCTTAAAACAATTTAAAATGATAAAAAAAATGGGGTCAATAGCTGGGATTATGAAAATGATACCAGGAGTAGATACGAGTATGATTGATATGGCTGGAGCTGAAAAAGAAATGAAAAGAGTAGAAGCTATCATTTATTCAATGACAGTGCAAGAAAGAAGAGATCCTAAAATATTAAATGGAAGCAGAAAGTCTAGAATTGCAAAAGGAAGTGGAGTTACTGTAAGTGATGTGAATAAACTTATTAAACAATTTGAACAAATGAAACAAATGATGAAAATGTTAAATTCTGGAAATATTCCTGGATTTGGTAGAATGGGGAAAAGATAATAATGATAAATAAAATTGGAATTATTAGTTTATCAAGTGGTATTTTGGGTGAAGATTTTGTAAAACATGAATTATTGATAGGTTGTAAAAGACTAAAAGATTATGGCATAAACGTAGAGTTTATGCCAAATTCACTTAAAGGAATTGAATTTTTAAAAAAATATCCTGAACAAAGAGCAAAAGATATATTACATGCTTTTAAGAATGACGATATAGATATGATATTATGTGCAATAGGTGGAGAAGATACATATAGATTATTACCTTATTTATTTGAAAATGATGAGCTAAAAAATGTTGTTAAACAAAAAATATTTTTAGGTTTTTCTGACACCACAGTAAATCATTTGATGTTAAATAATTCGCCATATGCCCTTGATGAAATACAAAAAAATGACCATTAAGAAAATTATTAAAAAAATGGGTGAATTTTTTTTTATCCGTTTTGAAAATAAAGTGAGTGTGTCCTAATTTTTCGGTATTGATAATTTGCGTTTTGAAGCCTCCTCTGTTGAGCC
>CALHVR010000017.1 GCA_938037005.1 uncultured Leptotrichiaceae bacterium
TTAAAATCTCTGAGATAGACGTTTTATAATACCCTTTACTTCTTTGGTCTCTATCATATTCAGTTTTTCCAGCACTCTCTTTATCAGTCGGTCTAGATTCTTTTGTGAAATAATTTTTCTGCAATTGTTGTCTCGCAACTTGCAATCCAACTGCAATAAATAAAATTGTTATATCTATTTTAGATAATTTTGTTTTTTCCTTAAAATCACTTTCTATAATTTCGAGTATTTCATCTGATTTTATACCTAACTCTAATATTTTATCAATTTTATTAAATTCTTTATTTATTTCTGATACAATTTCTTTTCTTTCCATTATATCTTTTTTATGCTGTTTTCTAGCTTTACTAAACCTAGTATCCATAAACTAATCCTCTTTATTTTCTTTCCACAATTTATAGATATCCTCTAATATTTTATAGTATTCTTTTGCATCAACTCCCTCTAATATCCCCAAAAGATTACTATTTTCAAGTTCTACATCAACTTTCTTTTTATTTAAACTAAATTTTTTTATACTTTTATCAAAAATAAAGAAAAAATATAAAAAGTATGTTATAATATGAAGCATAGTGAATTTAGGAGGAAAAAACGTGGTAGACGGATTTAAAATAACAGGAAAAACACCATTAAATGGAACAATAAAAGTAAGTGGAGCAAAAAATGCAGCGTTACCAATAATAATTGCTACATTAGTTGCTAAAGGAGAATATATATTAAAAAATGTGCCAAACTTAAGAGATATAAGAGTGTTGATGAGACTTTTAGAAGATTTGGGAATGGAAACTGAAAAATTAGATGATACAACATATAGAATAAAAAATGACGGATTTAAAAGAAATGAAGCAAGTTATGAAATTGTGAAGCAAATGAGAGCATCATTTTTGGTAATGGGACCGATGATAGCGAATTTAGATGAGGCTGTAGTTTCGCTTCCGGGAGGATGTTCAATAGGTGCAAGACCTGTAGACCTTCACTTAAAAGGATTTGAGGCATTAGGTGCTGAAATAACTAGAATACATGGGTATATTCATGCAAAAGCCGATAATTTGAAAGGAGCCGATATTGCTTTATCATTTCCAAGTGTTGGAGCAACACAAAATATAATGATGGCTGCGGTTAAAGTACCAGGAAAAACAACTATTTCAAATGCAGCAAGAGAGCCTGAAATTGTAGATTTAGGAAATTTCTTAAATAAAATGGGAGCAAAAATTTCGGGACTTGGAAGTCCAGTTATTGAAATTGAAGGAGTTGAGGAATTACACGCTGTAGAATATTCAATTATGTCAGATAGAATTGAAGCAGGGACGTATGTTATTGCTTCATTGATAACAGATGGAGAATTAAAAATTGAAAATGCAAATATAGAAGACTTGGGAGTCTTTAAATCAGAATTAGAATCGATGGGAGTAAAATTTGAAAGAAATGGGAATATTTTGTCAGTAATAGGTAAATTAGAGAATTTAAAACCATCAAAAGTTGTGACAATGCCACATCCGGGATTTCCGACAGATATGCAACCTCAAATGATGTTGCTACAAGCATTAGTAAAAGGTTCTAGTTCAATGGAAGAGACAGTATTTGAAAATAGATTTATGCATGTTCCGGAATTTAATAGAATGGGAGCAGATATTGTTATAAGACATGGAGTTGCAAATATAAATGGAGGACTTTCATTAACAGGTGCAGAAGTGATGGCATCAGATTTAAGAGCGGGAGCAGCCTTAGTGTTAGCAGGATTGGTAGCTGAAGGAGAAACTATTTTAAATAGAGTTTATCATATTGATAGAGGGTATGATCAACTTGAGAAAAAATTAAATGATGTTGGAGCTAAAATAGAGAGAATTAAGTTAGGGATATAGAAAAATTGTTATAATAAAACGAACAAAAAAATTAAGTTCGTTTTTTTTTTATTTGTGATATAATATAAAAGAAACATGATGAAATTTGATAGTTAATAGAAAGAGGAAAAATGAATAAAAAATATGATGTATTGGAATTTCATAAAGTAATAAATGAATTAATGAATTTGTCAAAATTAGAAGTAACGAAAGAGAAATTTATAGATATAGAAATATTAAAAGATAAGTCAACATTAGATAAAGAGCTTATGCTTATGACAGAAATGATTGATTTTTATAAATTTGATGATGGATTTGAATTAAGTGGATTGACGGATATTCAAAGGCATATGGGGACAATTGATTTAATTGGAAGTTATTTGAGTGGAGAAGATTTGGCAGATTTGAAAAAGAATTTGGCAATATTTAGAATTTCAAAAAGTAGAGCAAAAAATGTAAGAGATAAGTATAAAGTAATTTGGCAACTATTTAATGATGTAGAAGAAGTTAAAGATATAGAAAAATTTATAGATGATGCAGTTAAAGATGATGGTGAAATAAAAGATGATGCGTCGTTAGGGTTAAGAGATGTTAGACGTCAAAAACAAAATATAAATGCAAACATTAAAGAAAAATTTGATGATTTGATGAATAATAAAGAGACTGTAAGAGCAGTCCAAGAAAGAATTATAACTCAAAGAAATGATAGATATGTAATAGCAGTGAAAACTGATTTTAAAGGCTTAATTAAAGGGATAGAACATGACAGATCTGCAAGTGGTGGGACAGTTTATATTGAACCACTAAATGTTGTATCATTAAACAATAAACTTCGTGAATATGAAGCACGAGAGCGTGAAGAAATAAGAAAAATACTTCTTAGATTGACAGAACTTATTAGGATGAAAAAAGATGAGATTTTAGAAATTAAAGAAATATTACAAAGATTGGATTTCATTAATGCAAAAACTTCTTATGCGATTGAAAAACATGCTATAGTACCCAAAATTATAAATAAAGAGTATTTGAAATTGGTTGAAGCAAGGCATCCGTTAATTGATGAAAATAAAGTTGTTCCACTTAATTTTGAACTGGGAAATAATAATGAAAACATTATGTTAATAACGGGACCAAATACAGGAGGGAAAACTGTAACACTTAAAGTGGCAGGATTATTAACAATTATGGCATTATCAGGAATACCAATTCCAGCGAGGGAAAAAACAGAAATTGGATTTTTTGAAGATGTATTGTCAGACATTGGTGATGAACAAAGCATTGAGCAAAATTTGTCATCATTTTCAGGGCATGTAAGCAAAATAAAAGGAATAATGGAAAGTATAAATCATAGAAGTTTAGTTTTAATGGATGAACTTGGAAGTGGTACAGATCCAATGGAAGGATCGGCATTTGCAATGTCAATTATTGATTATTTGAATAAAAAAAATATAAAATCAATAATTACAACACATTACAGTGAAGTAAAAGCACACGCATTTAATACAACAGGAATAAAGAGCGCTTCAATGGAATTTGATGTGGAAACATTATCACCAACTTACAGATTGCTTGAAGGAATACCTGGAGAAAGTAATGCGTTGATTATCGCAAAAAAATATGGAATTAGTGATGAAATAATAGAAAATGCGAAAAGTTATATAAGCGAAGATAATCAAAAAGTTGAGGAAATGTTAAAATCAATTAAAGAGAAAAATGATGAGCTTGAAGCATTAAAAATTGAATTAGAAAAAACAAAACAAAATTTTGAAAATCAAAAAAAATCTTACGAGGAAAAAATAGTAGAAGTTGAAAATGAAAAAAATGAAGTGATAAAAAAAGCGTACGAGGAAGCTGATAATTATTTAAAAGAAGTTCAATCTAAAGCGAGAAACTTGATTGATAAAATAAGTCGTGAAGATGCTAAAAAAGAAGATGCTAAAAATGCACAAAGAAGCTTGAATATGTTAAGAGATTCATTTGTTGCGGATAAGAAGAAAAATGTTAAAACTCAAAAAGTTGTAGCTAAAAATATAGATATTCAAGAAGGAGAAGAAGTATTAGTTAAAAATCTTAATCAAAATGGTAAAGTTTTAAGAATTATAGCTGAAGAAAATAAAGTACAAGTACAAGCAGGAATATTAAAATTAATGGTTTCACTAGATGATATTGTTAAAATTACAAAGAAAAAAGTGAAAGCGTATAAAAATTTTGCGGCTACTAGAACGAGTCAAGTTAGAAATGAAATTGATTTAAGAGGAATGACAGCAGACGAAGCATTAATCGATTTAGAGACATATTTAGATCGTGCAATGTTAAACGGATATCATGAAGTTTATATTATTCACGGTAAAGGGACGATGGTTTTAAGAAAAAGAATTCATGAATTTTTAAAAACATCAAAATATGTGACTGAATTTAAAGATGCAAATCAAAATGAAGGTGGAATTGGTTGTACAGTAGCAATTTTAAAATAAACTAGAAAAGAAAGTAGAAAAATGAAAATAAATAAAGAGAAACATGAAAAAATTTTAGAAATTTATAATCTTATGAAAAGTGATGCTAAAAAGGCAATAGAGGGTTATAAAAAAGCGTGGAAAGGTACAGAAAAAGAAGTATTTGCAGAGATGGCTTTTTGTATTTTAACACCTCAATCTAAAGCAAAAAATGCTTGGCAAGCAATAACGAATTTAGTTGAAAATAATTTATTATACACAGGAACAGCGGAAGAAATGGTCGAATATTTGAATATTGTTAGATTTAAAAATAATAAATCAAAATATTTAGTAGAATTAAGAAATTTGATGACAAGGAATGGAAATTTAGAGCCAAAAAAAATATTGACTGAAATTGGAGATGTTTTTGAGAAAAGAGCTTGGATTTTTAAAAATATAAAAGGAATGGGATTAAAAGAAGCAAATCATGTTTTGAGAAATTTAGGTTTTGGAGAAAATATTGCGATTTTAGATAGACACATTTTAAGAAATTTAGCTGAATTAAATGTAATTAATGAAGTTCCAAAGTCAATAACTGAAAAAAAATATTACGAAATAGAAGATAAAATGAGAGAATATTCAAAATATTCAGGAATTGCAATGGATGAATTAGATTTAGTTCTTTGGTATAAAGAAGCAGGTGAAGTTTTTAAATAAAAATCAAATATTTTTAAAAATATAAAATAGAAAGGTTTGTTATTTATGAGTAAAGTGATAGAATTAAAAGAAAAAAATTTAAAAGATGTAATTGGAGAAGGAGTTGCGTTAGTTGAATTAGGAAGTGTAACTTGCGGGCCTTGTAAGATGCTTGAGCCAATTTTAGATAAAATGTCAGAAAAAGTAAATTATCCTATTGTAAAAGTGGAAGTATATGATTTTCCAGAAATTGCAACAGAGTATAAAGTAAGAAGCATTCCTGTACTTTTAGTATTTAAAAATGGAGAAGTTGTAAATCAATTAAAAGGATTTGTTGAAGAAAAAGAAATAGATAAAGCTATAAAAAAATATTTATAAAATAAATTATTGCAAAATAAGAAAGGAAGAAAGATGAAATACGTAGAAAATTTTGAAGAAAAACTAGATAAATTTGCAGAGGTAGTAGTAAAAGTAGGAGCTAATGTTCAAAAAGGTCAAAAAGTGTGGATAAACTGTGCAACGCACTCATTACCATTAGTTCATAAAGTTGTAGAAAAAGCATATCAATTAGGAGCGAGTGATGTAAATGTTAAATTAACAGATTCAAAATTAGCTAGATTACATGCTGAATATAAATCAGAGGAAGTTTATGCTAATATACCACAATGGATTGTAGATGAAAGAAATGCTTATTTAGATGATAATGTAGTATTTATACATATTTTAGGAAGTTCACCTAAATTATTAGAAGGTATTGACCCTAAGAAATTAAGTGCATTTGCTAAAAAATCAGGAGAAGTATTTAAGTATTATAGTAAAAGAATTATGAATGATATAAATTCTTGGACAATTGTAAGCTATCCGTCAATAGAATGGGCAGAAATGGTATTTCCAGAAGAGAAAGATGGAGAAAAAGCTCAAGCAAAATTATTTGAAGCGATATTTAAAATGATGAGATTAGATAAAGAAAATCCTGTTGAAGCTTGGGAAAATCATAGAAAATCATTACAAGAAAGAGCGGAATACTTAAATAAAAAACAATATAAATCATTACACTACACATCAAAAGGAACAGATATAACAGTAGGATTACCAAAAAATCATATTTGGATGGCAGCAGGAAGTAACAACGAAAAAGGTACAAGTTTTATACCGAATATGCCGACAGAGGAAATTTTTACAGCTGGAGATAAATATAGAATAGATGGATATGTTTCAAATAAAAAACCGTTATCATATCAAGGAAATGTAATTGATGGATTTAAATTAACATTTAAAGATGGAAAAGTTGTAGAATTTGAAGCAGAAAAAGGAAAAGAAGTGTTGGAAGAATTGCTAAATACAGATGAAGGATCAAGAAGAATAGGAGAAGTTGCTTTAGTTCCAAATGATTCGCCAATTTCAAATTCGGGATTATTGTTTTATGAAACATTATTTGATGAGAATGCTTCAAACCATTTAGCTTTAGGAGAAGCATATCCAACAAATGTAAAAAATGGAACAAATATGACAGAAGAAGAGCTTGATAAAGCAAGTGTAAATACATCAATATCACATGTGGACTTTATGATTGGAGATGCTGAAATGGATATAGATGGAATAACAGAGGATGGAACTAGAGAGCCAGTATTTAGAAATGGAAATTGGGCATTTTAGATAAAAATAATTAATAAAGTAAAAGAGTATATTTAAAGAAGAATATACTCTTTTTATATTCTATATCTTTTTTGCCTTATATTTTTTTGCGATAAGCTTCAAATAATGTGAAATAGTGTCATTTGAAGGAGAATTTTCATTAAGAAATAAAATTTCAAGTTTTAATTTATTTTCTGAAGTAAAATTATTTATAAAATTAATATCATTTTGATTAGTATAGTTTGTAACAAAAAAAACTGCGATTGGATCAAAACCTAGTTTTTTTAATTTTAAAAATTCTTGTGTTGAATCTTCTATCACTTTAATTTGTTTTACAATACGTTCTTTCATAACTTCACCTTCTGAAAATGCTTTAATTTTATCTCCAATTTTTATTTCAAGTTCTCCATTTGAATTAATATTTTTTGCAATACCGTTAACTGCTTCTCCACGAATATTTAAAGAAATTTCTTTGTCGTATAAGTAGTTGATCTTGTTAATTTTTAATAAAATTTCTTGCCAAGAATTTTCAAGAATAAAAGAATTATAAATTTTTTCAAATTGTTTTGTAATATTAAGCATGATTTCTAAAAGAATAAAATTTTTATTTGTTAATGTCTTAAGAGATATAGCAACATTTTTCAATTCTTCAGGAACTTCGTTGTTTACATTAATACCTATTCCAATAAAAATTTTGTTGTCAAATTCTTCAACTAAAATGCCAGAAAGTTTTTTATCTTCTAAATAAATATCATTTGTCCATTTTAATTTATAATCTAAATCTATGATATTTTTAAGCCCTTCGTACACAGCAAGTCCAGCTAAAAGAGGGAGTTTTAACTGTTTTTCGTAAGTTAAAGATAAATTTTTTTCAAAATAAAAAGTAAAAAGTGCCATACCAACATTTGAAAACCATACATTTCCACGTCGTGCTTTTCCATTTGTTTGAGTTTCAGCTGAAATAATATCAAATTCTTTATATAAATGATAATTAGCCTTTAAATATTCGTTTGTTGAGTTTAATTCTTTAAAATTATATATTTTCATAAATATTCTCCTTTTTATATAATATATATTATAACATAAAAAATAATCTTGAAAATGATTTTAATTATTTGTTTTGTTTATGTTAGAATAACGAAAAAATATAAATAAATGATTGATAAAAAGTAAAAAAAATGGTATCATTAAATATTCAAAGAGATTGAATGTATTGTAGAAAAGTAGTGTAGTAGGAGGAAATTTATGAAAAAATTAGTAGGAGTATTGTCAATATTGACAATGTTTATTTTGAGTTGTGGGACAGAAGAAACAAAAACAAATGAAGGAGCAACAAAAAAAATTAAAGTAGGAATCACTCAAATTGTTGAGCATCCAGCTTTGAATAAGGCAAAACAAGGATTTAAAGATGCATTAAAAGAAGCAGGAATTGATGTAGAATATGATGAAAAAAATGCAAATGGAGAAGTAGCAACAGCAAATTTGATTGCAAATACATTAGTTAGTTCAAAACCAGATTTAATTTACGCTATTGCAACAACGACAACGCAAGCAGTGGCACAAGCAACAAATGATATACCAGTGGTATTTTCAGCAATTACAGATCCAGAGTCAGCTGGAATATTGAAAGAAAATGTTACAGGAGTAAGTGATAGAGTAAATATAAAACAACAGTTAGAATTGATGAAAAAATTAAATCCAAATGCAAAAAAAGTAGGAGTAATTTTTAATTCATCTGAGCAAAATTCAATGGTGCAAGTAAATGATTTAAAAACTGCAGCGAGTGAATTAGGAATGGAAGTTGTAGCAACTGGGGTAACTCAAGCGAGTGAAATACCTCAAGCGTCAGAAACGCTAATTGGAGAAGTAGATATGATTTACACACCAACAGATAATTTGGTAGCTTCATTAATAAATTTGATTACAGAAAAAGCTACTGCAGCAAAAAAAATAGTTTTTGGAGCAGAGGCAGCACATGTTGAAGGCGGAGCATTAATAACACAAGGTGTAGATTATTATGAATTAGGAAAAAGAGCGGGACAAATGGCTATTGAAATTTTAAAAGGTAAAAAACCAAGTGAAATAAAAATAGAAACAGTTGAGTTAAATGACATAGTTGTAAATGAAAAAACTTTAAATGCTTTAGGAATTGTGTTACCAGAAGATATTAAAACTAAAGCGAAATTTATAAAATAATAAAATAAGTACATAAAAGAGAGGAATGATTTTATGAAAAAAATGTTGATATTAGTAATGTTGACGCTTTTAACGATATTAGCGTGTGGAGAAAAAGCAGAAAAAAGTAATAATCAACCAGACAATACAACAGATAAAGTATTTAAAATAGGTATAACACAGTTTGTAACACACCCATCTTTAGACCAAGTAAAGGACGGATTTAAAAAAGCATTTGAAGAAGCAGGACTAAAAGCTGAATTTGATGAAAAAAATGCGGAAGCAAATATTGCAACAGCAAATTTAATTGCATCAAACTATAAAGCAGATAGAAAAGATTTAGTATTTGGAATAGCAACACCATCAGCACAAGCTTTGGCGAATAATATTACAGATATACCAGTATTATTTTCAGCAGTAACAGATCCTGCAAGTGCAAATATCTTGAATGCAAATGTAACAGGAACAAGTGATAAGTTAGACAATGTTGCAGATCAGTTAGATTTATTATTGAAATTAGATCCAAAAGTTAAAAAAATAGGAGTTTTATATAATACTTCAGAACAAAATTCAATATTACAAGTTAAAGATATTGAAGAAAAAGCTAAAGAAAAAGGACTTGAAGTTGTGTTACAAGGTGTAACAGCATTTGGAGAATTAGCTACTGCAACAAAAGGGTTGTTAGCACAAGTAGATGCACTATATATTCCGACAGACAATTTAGTAGTTTCAGGAATTAAACTTATAAATTCTGAAGCATTATTAGCTAAAAAACCAGTAGTTACAAGTGAAAATTCTTCAGTAGAATTAGGAGCTTTATTTACAATGGGACTTGATTATTATGAATTAGGGAAAAGAGCAGGGCAAATGGCTGTTGAAATATTAAAAGGTAAAAAAGTATCAGAAATTCCATTTGAAACATCTAAAAAAATGACATTATATGTTAATGAAGATACAGCAGCAGCATTAGGAATTGATGTAAAAAGAGCTGAATTAACTGGAGCAAAATTAGTAAAAACTAAAAATTAATTAGAAAAGGAAAAGATAAAAAGTAAGATGAATGA
The DNA here is from genome assembly GCA_938037005.1 of uncultured Leptotrichiaceae bacterium. Taxonomy (GTDB): domain Bacteria; phylum Fusobacteriota; class Fusobacteriia; order Fusobacteriales; family Leptotrichiaceae; genus CALHVR01. The sequence goes on from CALHVR010000017.1 coordinate 9,844, forward strand.
GTTATTAGTATTTTTACAAAGCTTGCCTGATGCTTTTAAAACAGGTTTTATATATGCCATAATGGTAATGGGAGTTTATATAACATATAAAATATTGGATTTTCCAGATATGTCAGTAGATGCTACTTTCCCATTAGGAGGATTTATATTTGCAGCATTTGCACTTTCAAAAAATGGGTTTATGGGGATAACTCATCCAGTTATGGGACTTATTCTTTCAGTTATTGGAGGAATGATCGCTGGATATTTAACAGGAGCATTACACGTTTACCTAGGAATAAATGGACTTTTATCAGGAATTTTGATAATGACAGGATTTTATAGTATAAATTCCAGAATAGTAGGGACACCCAATGTATTTATATCGCCAGAAAGAAGTATTTATGAAGTAATTTCTTTTGAAAAAAATTTCATACCTTTTGTAATAGTATTTATAATATTACTTATTTTAAAAGGTCTTTATGATTACAAAATTAAAGAGAATAAGTATGTAATAAGAGCATTATCAGTTTATACAATTATTACAATATTATTAATAATTTATGTTGGAATTACAAAAGATATTAAACTTATGTTGTCAGTATTAATTGCATTTATAGTAAAAATGATAATAGATTATATTTTAACTTCAAAATTTGGATTTGCATTGAGAGCTTTAGGGAATAATGAGAAGTTAGTTGTAAGTTTAGGTGTTAATGAGAAAAGATTAAAAATATTTGGATTAATGATATCAAATGGATTGGTTGCCTTTTCTGGAGCTATATTTGCACAAAATATAAAAGTAGCAGATTTACAGTCGGGGGTAGGAACTTTAGTAATAGGATTAGCTGCGATAATACTAGGTTTAGGTGTAATTAAAAAATCACAATTAATAAATGAAACATCAATAATTATACTTGGTTCATTAGCATATTATTTCATAATAAATTTAGCTTTAATGTCAAATACTTGGACGAAAAACTTGTATAGAACATTAAACTTTAGTGATGATATGATAAAAACATTAGAAATAAGACCTACAGATGCAAAAATAATAACAGCAGTTATTTTAGTTATTATTTTATGGAATGAAATGGCAAAAAAAATAAAAAAAGGTAAGAAAAAAGCAAAAATGATAAAAGAAGCGGAGGGGAATTAATATGATAGAATTAAAAAATATTTATAAAACATTCTTCTCTGAAATTGGAACAGAAAAACAAGTATTTAAAGGATTAAATTTACAAATAGAAGAAGGAGATTTCATTACGATAATAGGAAGTAATGGAGCAGGAAAATCAACATTACTGAATGTTTTGAATGGAGAAATTATTCCAGATGCAGGACAAATTTTAATCAACAATAAAGATATAACAAATATTGAAAGACATAAAAGAGCGAGATGGTTATCACAAGTGTACCAAGATCCAACACAAGGAACTGCACCATCAATGACAGTTTTAGAAAATCTTTCAATGGCACAAAATAAAGGAAAAAGATTTAATTTTACATTTGGATTAGATGTAAAAAATATAGAAATGTATAAAAAATTATTATCAAGCATAGGATTGGGACTTGAGAAACAATTATTTACACAAGTGGGACTTTTATCTGGAGGACAAAGACAATGTTTATCGTTAATAATGGCAACGTTAAATCGTCCTGATATATTATTATTAGATGAACATACAGCAGCTTTAGATCCTGAAACATCAGCAATAATATTGGAAAAAACAAGAGATATAGTTGAAACAAGTAATATTACAAGTTTGATGATAACTCATAATATGCAAGATGCAATAACTTATGGAAATAGACTTATTATGCTTCATGCAGGAGAGGTAATATTTGACATTCGTGGAGAAGAAAAGAAAAAATTAACGGTAGAAAAATTACTTGAAATGTTTAAAACTAAAGATGCAAAATTATCAGATAAAGATGTTTTTTAAAAAGTAAAGCTCAAAGAGCTTTATTTTTTTAGATTTAAAATTATTAGAATATTTAATAGAAAATAAAATATTTTTAATTGTAATTTAAAAAAATGTAGATAAATAAAAAAAGTATTTGACAAAATAAAAAAAATATAGTATACTAACTAAGTAATTTTGAAGTGGTCGCATAGCTCAGTTGGGAGAGCACCTGCCTTACAAGCAGGGGGTCACTGGTTCGAGCCCAGTTGTGACCACCATTTATGGAGGTGTAGCTCAGTTGGTTAGAGTGCTTGCCTGTCACGCAAGATGTCGCGAGTTCGAGTCTCGTCACTTCCGCCATATATGCCCAGATAGCTCAGTCGGTAGAGCAAGGGACTGAAAATCCCTGTGTCCGTGGTTCGATTCCGCGTCTGGGCACCATTCAAAAGAGTGATTAAGTAAATTTTAAACAATTTATTTAATCATTTTTTTATAGAATAAATAGTTCAGAAATGTATATTAATTTTAAATAATATTGTAGAATAATTTTATTTGAAGTTTTTCAGTTATTTTAAAAATGATATTAAATAAAAGTTGAATTTATATTTGATATAATGTAAAATGATATTTGAAATATAGCTGATGTAAATTATACAATAAAAGTTTTGAATAAAATTGTGAAAGTGAGGGATAGTAATGTTGTATCCGTTAAAGTTTGAAAAAGTTTTTATTGAAAAAGTATGGGGTGGAAGAGAATTTGAGAAAAGTTTAAATATGACTTTACCAAAAGATAAAAATATTGGAGAATCTTGGGAAGTATCAGCACATCCAAATGGGATGGGAATTGTAGCTAATGGAAATTTGAAGGGAAAAACTTTACAAGAAATTTTAGATGAATATAAAGAAAAATTAGTAGGAGAAAAAGTTTATAAAGAGTATGGAAATAGATTTCCTTTATTAATAAAATATTTAGATGTAAATGATAGACTTTCTATTCAAGTTCATCCAGATGATGAGGTTGCGTTGAAAAAGCATAATGAATTGGGAAAAAGTGAATCTTGGTTTATAATGGAAGCGAGTAAAGATGCAAAATTAATAATGGGAATGAAAAAAGGAATTACGAAAGAAGAATTTTTAGAAAAAACGGCTAAAAATGATTTTTCGGGACTTTTTGAGGAGATAAGTGTAAAAAAAGGTGATTTGATTGATATAAATCCGGGAATGGTGCATGCAAGTCTTGAAGGAAGTGTACTTTTTGCAGAAATACAAGAAAATTCAGATATAACATATAGAATTTATGATTTTGATAGAGTTGAAAACGGGAAAAAAAGAGAATTACATTTAAAAGAGGCAGCAGACGTAATTGATTTTGATGCAAGAGCTGTAGTTATAAATACGGATTTTTATAATGATGAAAATAGAAAAAATATAATTAAGAAGAAATATTATTCAATAGATAAAATGAAAATTAATGAAAAATTTGAAGATGTAAATGAAAAAAGTATGATAATTTATTCAATTCTTAATGGAAAAGGAAAAATTGAATATACATTAAATAATGAGAAAAAAGAAGTTTTAATCCAAAAAGGAGAAACAGTATTAATTCCTGTTGGAATAAATATTGAGTTAATTGGAGAATTGGAAATTTTAAGAACAATAATTGAATAGAGAAAAACTAGAATTTCAAAAATAGAAATTCTAGTTTTTTATGGGAAAAAATAAGAAAATATGTTATAATTAACAAAATATAAAAATAATAAAGGAAAGAAAAATGATATCAGTTGTAATAATGGCAGGGGGAAAAGGAGAGAGATTTTGGCCGAAAAGTAGAGTGAATATGCCAAAACAGTTTTTGACATTGACTGATGATGGAAAATCTATGATACAACATACGGTAGAGAGATTGAAATCATTAGTAGAAATTGAAAATATATATGTTGTGACAAATGAAAGTTATGAAAAATTAGTGCAGGAACATATACCAAATTTACCTAAAGAAAATATAATTTTAGAGCCGATTGCTAAAAATACTGCACCTTGTATTGGATTAGCTGCAATGCACATAGCAAAGAAAAATAAGGATGCAAAAATGATAGTGCTTCCAGCAGATCATTTAGTTAAGTTTGAAGAATTGTTTATAGAGACTTTGAAAACGGCAATTGAAGTTGTTGAAAAAGGAGAAAATTTAGTAACTATTGGAATAACACCAAATTATCCGGAAACAGGTTATGGATATATAAAATTTAAGGAAAAACTAGAAAACATAAAAAATGTTTATGAGGTAGAAAGATTTGTAGAAAAGCCTAATTTAGAAAAGGCGAAAGAGTATCTAGCTTCAGGACAATATTTATGGAATAGTGGAATGTTTGTTTGGAAAGTATCAACAATTTTAAACAATTTTAAAAAATATTTGCCGGAGATATATAATAGTTTAGAAAAAATTGGAAAAATTGTAGGAACAGAGAATTATGAAAGAGAGCTTGAAGCAGTGTTTAGCAAAATGCCATCAGAATCTATTGACTATGGAATAATGGAAAAAGCAACGAATATTTATGTTGTTCCGGGTAATTTTGGATGGGACGATGTTGGTAGTTGGTTGTCGCTTGAAAGAATAAACAAAACAAATCAAGATGGGAATGTTATTTCGGGAAATACAATAACAATAAAGACTAAAAATTCAATTATTCAAGCTCAAGATAAGTTGATTGCAACGATAGGATTGGAAAATATAATAATAATTGACACGGAAGACGCATTATTGATTTGTAATAAAGATAATACACAGGAAGTTAAGGAAATTATTAATAATTTAAAAATTTGTAATAGAGTAGAGTATTTGTAATTAATAAAATAAAAAAATGAAAAAGCCATCAGGATTTATATTCTGAGGCTTTTTTTGAAGAGGGAGTTATTTTAAATAGAAATTAAGAAGTTGAAAATAGATTTAAAACAATTT
>CALHVR010000018.1 GCA_938037005.1 uncultured Leptotrichiaceae bacterium
CGTTGCAGAAATAGAAATACCGAAGAGATATAAAACTATAATCAATAATTTAAAAAGCTTCATAAATTATTTGAATGATAATACAGATTTTGTATTATTACCTTATGGAGATGGAGTAGGATTAGTAAAAAAATAGGAGGTAAATTATGTTTTTTCCATTGTATATAAATTTAGAAAATGAAAAAGTGTTAGTAATAGGTGGTGGAAAATTAGCAAATAGAAAATCAAAAATATTATCTGAATACGGGGCAGATGTAACCATATATTCTAAAGAAATTGTAGATGAAGAATTAAAAGATCGAATTGATGTTAAATTTATTTATGAAAATATGGAAAAAGATGAAGAAAAAATATTAAAATTAGTAAAAGATTATTTTGTTGTTATTGCAGCTACAAATGATTTGGAGTTAAATGAAATAGTGGCAAAAGTATGTATGAAAGAAAAAATATTAGTTAATAATGTATCTTCAAAATTAACGATGAATGCAATGTTTGGTGCTGTTGTTAAAAATGATGAATTTCATGTGTCAATTTCTACGAATGGAGCAAGTTGTAAAAGAAGTAGAGCTATGAAGAGTTTAATTCAAAAAACAATAGATAGTGTTGTAAAAAAAGAAAAATAACGTGTTTGGAGGAATTATGTTTAAAAGAAATAGAAAACTTAGAAATAGCGTTTTAGTGAGAAATTTAGTGAAAGATGTATATTTAACAAAAGAAGATTTAATTTATCCTATTTTTGTAGAAGAAGGTGAAAATATAAAAACGGAAATAGCTTCAATGCCCGGTATTTTTAGATTTTCAATGGATAGAATAGATGAAGAATTACAAGAAATATTAAAATTAGGAATAAAAAGTGTATTGTTATTTGGAATACCAAAACATAAAGATGAATGTGCAACATCAAGTTATGATGAAGATGGGATTGTTCAACAAGCTATAAAATATATAAAAAAAAGTTATCCTAATATTTTAGTAATAGGTGATGTGTGTTGTTGTGAATATACGAGTCACGGACATTGTGGAGTGTTAGATGAAAAAGGGTACGTAAAAAATGATGAAACATTAGAAATATTGAGTAAAATTGCACTATCGTACGCAAAAGCAGGAGTAGATATAATAGCTCCAAGTGATATGATGGACGGAAGAATAGAAAAAATAAATGAGATTTTAGAAAAGAATGGATATTTTGATGTCGCATTAATGTCTTATGCTGTAAAATATTCATCAGCTTATTACGGACCTTTTAGAGATGCTGCTGATTCTGCACCAAAATTTGGGGATAGAAAAACATACCAAATGGATTTTAGAAATAGTGTAGATGCATTGCCTGAAGTAGCAGAAGATGTAAGACAAGGTGCAGATATGATTATTGTAAAACCAGCATTATCTTATAGCGATATAATGATGAAAGTTAAAGAAAATTTTAATGTACCAGTTGTAGCTTATAATGTGTCAGGAGAGTATAGTATGGTAAAAGCTGCATCAAAAAATGGTTGGATTGATGAAGAAAAAATTGTTATGGAGCAAATGTACGGATTTAAAAGAGCGGGAGCAACAGCAATTATAACTTATTTTGCGAAAGATGTAGCAAGATATTTAGAAAATGAAAGAAATTAAAAATAAATTTAGAAAATAAATAAAATAAAAGAGGATACAAAATGAAAATAATAATTGTGGGAGCGGGAGTTGTAGGAGAAGAACTTTGTGCTGAATTATCTGCTGGAGACAATGATGTCATTTTAATTGAACAAGATATTGAAAAAATAGAACGAATAATTGAAAAATATGATATTACAGGTCTTGTAGGAAATGGTGCAAGTCATGAAAATTTAATAGAAGCTGGAATTGAAAATACAGATATGTTTATTTCAGTAACTGAATCGGATGAATTAAATATAATGGCATGTGTTATAGGTGGAAAACTTGGAGCTAAATATACAATTGCAAGAGTTAGAAATCCGGAATATAGTAAAAATATTAAATTTGTGAGGGAAGAATTAGGAATATCATTAATGATAAATCCTGAAGATGAAGCAGCTAAAAGTATTATTAAAAAGCTTAAATTTCCAAATGCGATTAGTGCAGATACATTTTTTTCAAATAGGGCAAATATAATTGGACTTGTAGTAAAATCGGAAAGTGTATTAGTTGGAATGTCGTTAAGAGAAATAAATAAAACGATAAAGGGAAAAATTATTGTTTGTGTAGTAAAAAGGTATGATAAGGTATTTATTCCAACGGGAGATTATAAATTTAAGGAAAATGATAATATTTTTATAACAGGAAATAATGAATCAGTAACAGAGTTTTATAATAGAATGGGATATAAAACAAAACCTGTACATTCAGTGATGATACTAGGTGGGGGAATTATTCCGCATTATTTAACAGAAAAATTATTGAAAAACAAAAAAAGTGTAAAAATAATTGAATCAAGAAGTAAAAGAGTAGAAAGTTTAAGCAGAAAATATACTCAAGCTCTTGTAATTAAAGGAAATGAATCAGATCAAGAATTTTTAATAAATCAAGGAATAAAAGACTATGATGCAGTTGTAGCTTTAACAGATAGTGATGAAGAAAATATTGTAGTTTCATTATTTGCTAAAAGTTTGAATAAAGGTAAAATTTTAACAAAATTGAGTGGAACGATGTTGCTTCCAATATTAGAAGAACAAGGCTTTTCATCGATAGTACCAAAAAAAATAATTGCAGAAATAATATTAAGAGTTGTTAGAAGTAAAATGAATGTAAAAAGTTCAAAAATGAATGCTTTAAGAAGATTATTTAATACAAATGCAGAATCAATAATTTTTCAAATTGAGGAAGGAAGTAAAATAATTGGTATTCCATTGAAAGAGTTGAAAATAAAAGAAAATTTATTGATTGCTTCAATTTTAAGAAATAACGAGGAATTAATATATCCAGGTGGGGATGACATATTACAAGCAAAAGATAAAGTTATGATTGTAACACTTAAAGGTCATATAGAAGAAATAGATGATATTTTAAAATAGAAGGGAAATATGTGAAAACTTATGAATAAAAGAATGATAGGATTTATAGTGGGTCGTATATTATCTCTTGAAGCAGGATTTATGATTTTACCGTTAATAGTGAGTTTTATTTATGGAGAATCAACTTTATATAAAATGGCGTATTTAAAAGTAATTTTTTTACTTTTAATAATTGGAGGAATATTATCGTTTAAAACTCCTAAAAATATGGTAATATCTGGAAGAGAGGGATTTGTAATAGTTGCATTATCTTGGATAACTATGTCAATTTTTGGAGCTTTACCATTTGTTATAACAAAAGAAATCCCAAGATTTATAGATGCTTTTTTTGAAATAGTTAGTGGATTTACAACGACGGGCTCAAGTATTATTACAGATCTTAATGTGATAAGCCATTCTAATTTATTTTGGAGAAGCTTTACACATTTAGTTGGTGGAATGGGAGTTTTAGTACTTGCACTGGCAATATTTCCAAAAAATTCGCCAAGTACGGTTCATGTGATGAAAGCAGAAGTTCCAGGACCTGTTTTTGGGAAATTAGTGTCTAAATTATCAACAACTGCAAGAGTTTTATATAAAATATATTTAGTAATGACATTTGTAATGATATTGCTTTTAATGTTAGGTGGTTTGGATTGGTTTGAATCGACATTACTCGCATTTGGAACGGCAGGAACTGGGGGATTTGGAATAAGGAATGGAAGTATATTACCCTATAATAGTTTATATATTGAGTTAGTTTTAGGTATAGGTATGCTAGTTTTTGGAGTTAATTTTAATATTTATTATTTTATTCTAATTGGAAAAGCTAAAGAAGCTTTAAAAAATGAAGAATTAAAGTATTATCTTTGGATAGTTGGAATAAGTATAATTACAATAGCGATAAATTTATATATGACAGCTTATGCAAGTTTTGGAAAAGGGCTTAGAGATAGTTTCTTTACAATTTCATCAATAATGACAACAACAGGATATTCAACTGCAGATTTTGACAAATGGCCGATGTTTTCACAAGTAATTATACTAGTCGTTATGTTTTTTGGAGGATGTGCAGGGTCAACAGCTGGAGGGCTTAAAATATCAAGGGTAGTTATGCTAGGCAAAATGGCAATAATAGAAATAAAACAAATGATAAATCCATTTAGAGAAATTACCGTAAAATTTGAAGATAAAGCGATAGATAAAAAAACACAAAAAAGTATGTTAAGTTATTTTTTAGTTTATATGATTTTATTTTTTATAATGTTGTTGATAGTTTCATTCACAATAAATGATTTTAAAACAGCCTTTAGTGCTGTTGCTGCAACATTTAATAATATAGGACCAGGATTAGGAAAAGTTGGACCTGCATTTAGTTTTTATGAATTATCAGATTTGAATAAAGTAGTTTTAAGTTTTTCAATGTTAGCGGGAAGATTGGAAATATTTCCGATGTTAGTATTATTTGCACCAAGTACATGGAAAATGAAATGATTTAATTAAGATAGAAAGTGAGAAAAGATGAAAAAGAGACCGATGATAGGAATATCAACAAGTTTAACTTCAGATAATTGTGGAGCTTTTGCATTATATCCAAGAATTTATGTGAATAAAGATTATGTGGATGCAGTTATAAAAAATGGAGGAATACCTTTAGTAATACCAATGACTGTAGACAAAGAAACAATAATAGAACAAATGTCAATGGTTGACGGATTGATTTTATCTGGGGGGCACGATGTGTTTCCCCATAATTATGGGGAAGAGCCGAAACAAAATCTAGGAGAAGTTTTGCCTATTCGTGACAAATATGATTTTATGTTATTAAGTGAGGCAAAAAAAAGAAAAATTCCTATATTGGGAATATGTCGTGGATGCCAAATAATAAATGTTTTTGAAGGTGGTTCGCTTTATCAAGATTTATCTTATATAAAAAGTGAGGTAGAAATAATAAAACATTCACAAGATCATTCCCCAGAAATGAAAACACATACAGCGATTGTTGAGAAAGGTACAAAAATTTATGAAATTTTTGGAGAAAACGAAATAATGATAAATTCGTTTCATCATCAAGCATTAAAGGACATTGCCAAAGAGTATAAAGTAACTGTTAGAGCTAAAGATGGAGTTGTGGAAGCCATAGAAAATATGAATTATCCATTTTTAGTTGGAGTACAATGGCATCCGGAAATGTTGCACAAACATCATGATGATGCAAATAAAATATTTAAAGCTTTGATAGATGAGGCGAGGAAAGTTAAATATTGATACATTAAATTAAATATAATAAAAAAAGATTAATTTTTATGAAATATAGAGATTAATCTTTTTATCTGTTAAATTAAAATCCCCAAACTCAAAAAAAAGTTAAGGGGATTTTGTTTTAATAATTAAATGATTGTAAAATTTGTTTTTGTTCATCGGTTAAAATATCATTAATTTGTGAATTTCTATTTTCTTTAAGAGTATTAAATTTATTAAAAAATTCAGAAGAAGATAAAAATTCTGTATTCATTTGAGTTAATTTTCTTTTAAAAGTTCTTTCAAATTTTTGAATAGAGTTTTTTTGTGAATTTGTTAAATTTAAATCATCAATTAAAGTTTTAATTTTATTATTTTTTTTCTCAAAATCTAATTTTTGTTTGTTTGTATATTCGTTAAATTTTAGTAATTGTTCAGAAGTTAAAATCTTTTTAATTTGTTCGTATCTTTCTTTCTCAATTTTATTTAATTTTTCTTTTTTTTGTTCAAATGATATAAATTTATTTTCAATTTTATTTGCTTTTTTTTGAAAATATTTGAAAATATTGGAAAGATTATTAGCTTGTTTTTCTGTAACATCTAACGATTTAAAAAGTTCTGTTTTTGAAATTTTTATTGTATATACTTTTTTATAATAATCTTCGTATGAAAAACTTAAATTACTAAAAATTGTAATGATTAATAAAATTAATATTTTTTTCATTTATTCTCACTTTCATAAAGTTATTTTGAATTATTATAGTTTGGTGCTTCTTTTGTTATTATAACATCGTGTGGATGACTTTCTGCTAATCCAGCTCCAGTAATTTTAACAAATTTACCTTTAACTTTTAAGTCCTCTATTGTAGGAGTTCCACAATAACCCATTCCAGATCTAAGTCCTCCACAAATTTGATAAATTGTATCTTTTAAAGCACCTCTATGTGGAACCATTGATTCAATTCCTTCTGGCACTAATTTTTCTGTTGCTGATTCTAATTGGAAATATCTGTCCGAACTTCCTCTTTTCATGGCAGCAAGCGATCCCATTCCTGCGTAAGTTTTATATTTTCTACCATTATATAAAACTTCTTCTCCCGGAGCTTCATCTGTTCCAGCTAACATTCCTCCAAGCATTACGCAGTCAGCACCAGCAGCAATAGCTTTTACAACATCTCCTGATAGTTTGATTCCTCCATCGGCAATAACACCAATTCCTTTTTCGTGGCAAACTTCTGCTACTTCCATTACAGCTGAAATTTGTGGAACTCCAACTCCTGCAACAACTCTAGTAGTACAAATTGATCCGGGACCAATTCCTACTTTTACAGCATTAACTCCTGCTTCAATTAAATCAAGAGCAGCTTCTTTTGTAACTAAGTTTCCTCCAATAATATCTAATTCAGGGAATTCAGCTCTAATTTCTTTAATTCTCTTAACAACTCCTGCTGAATGTGCGTGAGCTGAATCAATAGTAATAATATCAACTCCAGCTTCAACAAGAGCAGTAACTCTTCTAATAGCATCAGGGCCTACACCAACAGCAGCTCCTACTCTAAGTCTTCCGTGATGATCTTTTGCAGCATTTGGATAGTTGATAGTATTATCAATATCTTTTATTGTGATAAGTCCTTTTAATTTTGTACCTTCAACGATAGGTAATTTTTCAATTCTATGTTCTAGTAAAATAGATTTTGCTTCTTCTAAAGTCGTTCCAACAGAAGCTGTAATTAAATTATCTTTAGTCATAACTTCTTCAACTTTTAAAGATAAGTTTTCTCTATACTTTAAATCTCTATTTGTAATAATTCCTTTTAAATTTGATTCTCCATCAACGATAGGTAAACCAGAAATTTTATATTTTTTCATAAGAATAAGTGCTTCTTCTAATGTAGCGTTTGCACCTAAAGTGATTGGTTGTGTAATCATTCCACTCTCATATCTTTTAACTTTTGCAACTTCTTCTGCTTGTCTTTCAATAGTCATATTTTTATGAATGAAACCAATTCCTCCTTCTCTTGCTATAGCGATAGCTAAGTTTGCTTCAGTAACTGTGTCCATTGCAGCACTTAGTATAGGAACATTTAGCTCTAATTTTTTAGTTAATTTTGTTTTTAATGAAACTTCGTGAGGTAAAATGTTTGATGCTTGCGGTATTAATAAAACATCATCAAATGTTAATCCTTCCATTACAATTTTATTATTTTTCAAACTCATTTTTATTCCTCCTACTAAATAGATATTTATTTTATAAATTATATTATTTTATCATAGAAATACTAGTAATTTCAATACATTTTTTAGTTCAATTATCTTTTTTTTATAGTCTTTTTTGCAAGAAGTATATATTTTTTTTATGTAATAAAATAAAAAAGTTGATTTTATTGACAAGAAGACAAATAAACATTATACTAAAAGGCAGAAATAAAATAGAATTAGGAGTGAATGATGAAAA
>CALHVR010000019.1 GCA_938037005.1 uncultured Leptotrichiaceae bacterium
TGAAGTTTATATTTTTTTAAACTTCACTTTTTTCAATAACAAAATAAAGATAAAAAAAATATATTAAACTATAAATAATTATTATTTGCAAATATAATTGAAATATTATATAATATGTAAAACAAAAAAGATGGAGGAACAAATCAATGGCAGGAAACATTTTAGGAACAACAGTTTATTATGATGCTGATTGTAATTTAGATAAATTAAAAGGTAAAAAAATAACAGTATTAGGATATGGATCACAAGGACATGCACATTCGTTAAATTTAAAAGAAAACGGAATGGATGTAACAATAGGGCTAAGAAAAGGATCAAAATCATGGTCAGTAGCTGAAGAAGCAGGATTTGTAGTAAAAGAAACGGCCGAAGCAGTAAAAGGTGCAGATATAGTAATGATATTAATTCCGGATGAATTACAAGCAGATACATATGCAGCAGATGTAGCACCAAACTTAAAAGAAGGAGCTTATTTAGGATTTGGACATGGATTTAACATTCATTTTAATAAAATAGTACCAAGAGAAGATATAAATGTATTTATGGTTGCACCAAAAGGACCGGGACATTTAGTTAGAAGAACTTTCCAAGAAGGAAGTGGAGTGCCATGCTTAATAGCAGTAGAAAAAGATCCTAGTGGAGATACAAAAGAAATAGCTTTAGCTTGGACTTCAGCTATAGGTGGTGGAAGAGCAGGTATACTAGAAACTACTTTCAAACAAGAAACGGAAACGGATTTATTTGGAGAACAAGCTGTTTTATGTGGTGGAGTTGTAGACTTAATGAAAACAGGATTTGAAGTATTAACTGAAGCAGGGTATGACCCAGTGAATGCTTATTTTGAATGTTTACATGAAATGAAATTAATTGTTGATCTAATTTATGAAGGTGGATTGGCAACAATGAGAAATTCAATTTCAAACACAGCAGAATATGGAGATTATATTACAGGACCAAAAATTATAACTCCAGAAACTAAGGAAGCAATGAAAAATGTGTTGAAAGATATTCAATCAGGTAAATTTGCAGATGAGTTCTTAGCTGATTCAAAAGCAGGACAACCGTTCTTAAAAGCAAAAAGAGAAGAATTTGCTAAACATGAACTTGAAAAAGTTGGAGCAGAATTAAGAAAATTAATGAGTTGGATAAAATAAATAGAATATTTAAAGGAAGGGGTCTGAAAAGATTTCTTCTTTTTGATTTTTTCTAAAAAATGTAAAGAATTGTTATAAACTGTAAATATGTAGAAAGAAGGAATAAAAATGATATTTTTAACATCGTTAAAAAGTATATTTGGAATAATATTTATAATTTCGTTAGGGTATGTGTTAAGAAAAAAGAATTGGTTTCATGATAGTTTTAGTGCAAATGTATCAAAACTTATAACAAATATAGCGTTACCTGCTTCAGTATTTTATTCAGTTCAAAAATATTTGGAATTAGATAAATTGATAGAATTGTCAGACAGATTATTGTATACATTTACATCATCAATTTTAGGATATATTGTTGCAGTATTAATGGTTAAAATTTTTAAAATAAGACCCGGGAGAAGAGGTGTTTTTATAAATGCTGTAGTAAATGCTAATACTATATTTATAGGAATGCCGTTAAATATAGCGTTATTTGGAGAAGCGAGTATGCCTTATTATTTAATTTATTATGTGACAAATACGGTTTCAATATGGACATTGGGAGTTTATTTTATAAATAATGATCCAATTTATGTAAATGATAAAGCTTTAGAAAAAGGACATTTTAATTTTAAAAAATTAATGTCACCGCCTTTAATGGCGTTTATTGTTGCTTTAATAGTTCTATTTATAAAAATTGAAACACCGGATTTTGTATTGTCAACATTAGGATATTTAGGGAATATTGTAACACCGTTATCACTTATGTATATTGGTATTGTTTTAGCTGATGCAGGATTGCATAGTATACATTTTGATAGAGATACTATTTTGGCGTTGTTCTTTAGATTTATATTTTCTCCTGTAGTTATGATGGGATTAATACTTTTAAGCACTGTAATTTCAGGAGATTTTACACAGTTAGATAGACAAACATATATGATACAAACGGCAGCACCAGTATTTGCAGTTCTACCAATATTAGTTCACGAAGCTAAAGGGGATGTAAAATATGCTACAAATGTTGTAACGACGAGTACAATACTGTTTGTTATTGTAATACCAATCATATTGAGTATAGTTAAATAAAAAATTGTACTTTATTAAAAATTAAATAATTGAACACTACATTTCAAAACTTAAATAAAATGGTAAGATTTGAAATGTAGTTTTTTTATAGATTAATAATAAATTATGAATATAAAAAGAAAAATGTTTGAAAGTTTAACAATTTTAGTTGTAATTTAGACATTATAGAGGATTACTCTATAATTGAAAAAAAGTAAAAAATATGATATAATGACTGGAATAAATATAGTAATAAAAGCGAAAGTAGGAGTGAAAATATATATGTTTCAAAAATTAGATGATGTTGTGCTAAGACATGAGGAATTAACAAATTTATTGATGGATCCAGAAGTTACGAAAGATCCGAAAAAAATAATGGAATACAATAAGGCGTTGAATAGCATTGATGAAGTTGTAAAAAAATATACTTATTATAAAACTAGAAAAAATGAAATGATAAGTTTAAAAGAAGACATAAAAATAGAAAAAGATGCTGAAATGAAGGAAATGATGTTGGAAGAAATTAAAGAAATTGAAGATGAAATGCCATCATTAGAAGATGAATTGAAAATTTTATTACTTCCAAAAGATCCTAATGACGATAAAAACGTAATTATGGAAATTAGAGCAGGAGCAGGTGGAGATGAGGCAGCTTTATTTGCTGCAGATGTATTTAGAATGTTTACAAGATATGCTGAAAGAAATAAATGGAAAACAGAGATAATTGATAAAAGCGAAATTGGTGTTGGAGGATTAAAAGAGATAACATTTTTAATAAAAGGGAATGGTGCTTATTCAAGACTAAAATTTGAGAGTGGAGTACATAGAGTTCAAAGAGTTCCAGCTACAGAGTCATCAGGGAGAGTACATACTTCTACAATAACCGTTGCGGTATTGCCGGAAATAGAAGATGTGAGTGAAGTAGAAATAAATCCAAGTGATTTACAAATAGATACGTATAGATCGAGTGGAGCAGGTGGACAGCATGTAAATACTACGGATTCAGCTGTAAGAATTACGCATAAACCGAGTGGAATTGTAGTTACATCACAAGATGGAAGATCGCAAATAAAAAATAGAGAAGCAGCAATGAAAGTACTAGCTTCAAAATTATATGAAATGGAATATGAAAAACAAAGAAAAGAAGTTGAAAGTGAAAGAAGATCACAAGTTGGAAGTGGAGATAGATCAGAAAAAATAAGAACATATAACTTCCCTCAAGGGAGAGTAACAGATCATAGAATTAAATTAACATTACATAGATTGGATGGAGTGTTAGATGGAGATATTGATGAGATAATAGATGCTTTAATTGCATTTGATCAAGCAGAATTACTGAAAGCTGTTGGTGATAATGAATAATTTGCTAGATATATTAAACAAATCTGTTAATTATTTAGGAAAAAAAGAAATTAAAGACGCAAGACTTATTGTAGAAAAAATTTTATCAGAAATTCTTAATATAGAGAGAATAATGCTTTATGCCAATTTTGAAAGGATTTTGACTGAAAAAGAATTAGAACAAATAAGGAAAAAGTTAAATGACTTTATAGAAATGTCAAAAAAATATTCAATTGACGATGTAGAGAAAAAAGAATTAGAAATTTTAGAAAATATTGAATATAATGATAAAAAAGAGAGTGAAAGTAATAAAACTGTAAAAGTTTTACTTGAAAAAAGTATAGAATATTTAGAAAAAAATAATGTGGAGGAAAATAAACTTATCGCAGAGATTATAATTTCTAATATTTTGAATGTAGATAGAATGATGTTATTTACAAAATATAGAGAAATTATTAGTAATAATGATATTGAAAAAATTAGAGAAGATTTAAATATT
>CALHVR010000020.1 GCA_938037005.1 uncultured Leptotrichiaceae bacterium
ATTGTTAACTTTATTAATGTTTTATTTTTTTATAAAAAAAAGCTAATATTTTTATTAGCTTTATATGATTAATATTCTGATAATAAATAATTAAATGCACTTAATGCTGCTTTCGCTCCTTCTCCAACTGCTATAACTATTTGTTTATGTTTTACCGTTGTACAATCACCGGCAGCAAAAATACCTTTTTCTGATGTCATATTATTTTCATCAATTATAATTTCACCAATTTTATTTCTTTCAACTACACCTTCCACTACTGAAGTATTAGCAGATAATCCAATTTCTATAAATAATCCATCCATTTTTACTTCTACATCTTCATTTGTATCTCTATTAGCATAAACTATTTTTTCTACAAACTCTGTTCCTTTAACTTCTTTTGTAGCTGTATTTTTATGTACTGTAATGTTTTCTCTTTCAGCTAATTTATCTTGTAAAACCTGATCTGCTTTCAACTCTGGCATAAATTCAATTAATGTAACTGATTTTGCAATTCCTGACATATCTAATGCTGCTTCTACTCCAGAATTTCCTCCACCAACTATTGTAACATCAAGTCCTTTATAGAATGGTCCATCACATGTCGTACAGAAATGTACTCCTTTTCCTGTAAATTCTTCTTCTCCTGGAATTCCTAAATGTCTGTGTTTTGCTCCAGTTGCCACTATTACAGTTTTAGTTCTATATTCTTTTCCATCGTCAGTCACTAAAATTTTATCTTTCCCATCTTTTTTTACTTCTTTAACTAAATGTCCGTCTTTAAATGCAATTGGATATTCTTTCATATGTTTTTCTAATGATTCTGCATATTTTGCTCCAGTTGTAGTAGTAGTTCCTATAATATTTTCTATATCATTTGTATCTAATACTTGCCCTCCAACTTTCACACCAATCATAGCAACATTTAATCCTTTTCTTACAGCATAAATTGCAGCAGATGTAGCTGCTGGTCCTGTACCTATAACTGTTACATCATACAATGTATTTTCATCAATTTTAGCTAACTTACCTTCATCTAAAGATCCTAAATTTAACTCAAACATTTTTCCTCCTAAAGTTATTTATAAATTTTATATTTTTGTAATCATTACAAACTTATTATATTATAATTATTTTTTATTGTCAAGAAAAAAGTAGAGCTACAATTATAGATATTCACTTTATTTTGAAGTTTTTCTTCTACAAAATACAGTTAAAATTATACTCTACTTTTATTTTACATATTAATTTTTAATTTATTTTACTATTCTCTATTAACTCTTCTACCGTTCCTTTTCTTAATACATTTTTATCAGTTAACCCTGGAATACCATAAACTCTACCTCTACTAGAATATTGCCACATTATCCATCTATCATTCTCTGCTAATTTGGGTATAAATTTCATATCCGTTATCCAAATAGGGTTATCTAAAAACTCACCTTTTATAAAAGCATTATATGTCTTATAATTTACATATAATATAACTCTTTTTTTATAATGCGATTCTAATTTCGTTATCATTCTTTGTAATTCTTTAATTACTTTAACTTTTGTATATTTTGTTGATATCTCTATATCAATTATTGGAGGTAATGTTTTATTTGATACAGGTACTTTACTTATATAGTACTCTGCTTGAGATTCTCCTGAACTTCTCATACTGAAAAAGTGATAAGCTCCAACAATAAAACCATTTATTCTTGCATTATTCCAATTATAAAAGAAATCTGTATCTAAAAAATCTTTTCCTTCAGTAGCTTTCATTATAATATATTTATATTTTTTATTTACTTTTTTCCAGTTTATTCTTATTTGATGATGTGAAACATCCAATCCTTCCACCCTATAAAAGATTTTTGATATTACGTCATTATGATATAAATATCCTGAAAATTCTAATATTAAAGCTAAAGAACCTATTAATAAAAGAAAAAATAATATTTTAAAAAATTTACGCATTTTTTCTCCTTCTATATTGATTTTTATTAGCTTTTAGTAAAATAATGAAAATATTATTATTTTATAACTGTTTTTCCTCCCATATAAGGAACTAATACTTCTGGCACTTTAATAGTACCATCTTCCTGTTGATAATTTTCCATTATTGCTAATAATGTTCTTCCAACTGCTAGTCCTGATCCGTTCAATGTGTGAACAAAGTGACTTTTACCTGTTTCTTTATCTCTATATTTTATCATTGCTCTTCTTGCTTGGAAATCTTCCGTATTTGAACATGATGAAATTTCTCTATATTTATTTTGACTTGGTACCCAAACCTCTAAATCATAAGTTTTTGCAGCACTAAATCCTATATCTCCACTACATAAAGCTAAAACTCTATATGGTAACTCTAATTTTTGTAAGATTTTTTCAGCATTATTTACCATTTTTTCCAATTCTTCATACGAATTACTTGGATGAGCAATTTTAACCATTTCAACTTTATTGAATTGATGCTGTCTTATTAGTCCTTTTAAGTCTTTTCCACCTGATCCTGCTTCTTTTCTAAAGCATGCCGTAAATCCACAGTAATATTTAGGTAATTCTTCTTCTGTTAATATTTCTCCATTATGTAAGTTAGTTAATGTTACTTCTGCTGTTGGAATTAAGTACATTTCCTCTCCATCAATTTTATACGCATCATCTGCAAATTTAGGTAACTGTCCTGTTCCTAACATCATTTCTTTTCGAACTAATTGTGGTGTTAATATTTCCTCATAACCATGTTCTTCTGTGTGAGTATCTAACATAAAATTAATTAAAGCTCTTTCTAATTTAGCTGCATCTTTTTTAGAAACAGTAAATCTTGAACCTCCTAATTTTGTCCCTCTTTCAAAATCTAAAATTCCTAACTCTACACCTAATTCATCATGAGATTTTATTTCAAAATCAAATTTTCTCGGTTTTCCCCATTTTCTTACTTCTACATTATCGTCTTCATCTTTCCCAATTGGAGTTGTTTCGTGTAATTTATTTGGAATTGTTTGAGCAAAATATAGTTGTTTTTCATCAATTTCACTCACTTTTTGATCTAATTCTTTTATTTTGGCACTAACTTCTCCCATTCTTTCCATTAAATCTGTCGTATCTTGTCCTTCTTTTTTATACTTTCCAATTAAAGAACTTGATTCATTTCTTTCTTTTTTTAATAATTCTACTTCTTGTAAAATTTCTCTTCTTTCTTCGTCAAGTTTTAAAAATCCATCTAAGTCATAATCGCTATTTCTATTTTTTAAATACTCTCTTACTTTGTCTACGTTTTCTCTAATATATCTCATTTCTAACATTAATAACACTTCCTCTCATTAACTTTGCAGTATTCATCTTTATTTTAAAAACTCAAATAATAAAGCTTTACTTTTTGATAATTCCTTATTATTATAATATACTTCATTTTTTAACTGTAATTTACTAACATTCATTATATCATATTTTTCTATTATTTCATCGTAAATTTTATTGTATATTTTCATATATAATTTATCAACTTTATTTTCTATAAAATTTTGTATTTCACTTTCAGAATAATAATCTAAATAAATATTTTCAGATTTCACAAAATAATTTATTATATTTTTAACAATTTGTTGTATACTTTCACAATTTTGATTAAAACTTTTTCCATTTATTTCATACGCTTTTTCAACTACTTTTTCAATAAAATACGTTTTTATCAATTTATTACAATCTTGTGAAATTAATGATAATTTATACAAGATTTTAAAAAACTCATATTGATCCCTTAATATTAATTCATTTCCTAATTTCAGACTATGCAGTTTATCTTGATTGACTAAAGCTCTTCTAAAACTATCTATTAACCTATCTTTTTCAATTTTGGACATTCTATTTATTTTTTTATCTTTTTCTATATAAGTATTCTCAAATTCATAAGAAATCACTTCTATAATTTTTTCATTTTTTGTTTCAAAATATAAATTTGCTAATTCAATTATAAAACTAGGTTCTCTCTTTTCAATTTTATAATCTTTATTTATTAAAAAATATTTTCTTTTTTCAAATTTATTTTTATATTTTTTAATAAATTCTACTATA
>CALHVR010000021.1 GCA_938037005.1 uncultured Leptotrichiaceae bacterium
CCCCATTCCAATACATTCGATAATTGTAGTTTATCAAAATCAATATCTAATCCTAACTGTTTTGCCATTTTTGTTGCAGTCGTTGGCATAAACGGAGAAATCATAACAGATATTTTATATGAAGCTTCTACTAAATTGTACATAACTGTTGACAATCTATCTTTACTATTTTCATCTTTTGCTAATTTCCAAGGTTCGCATTCATCAATATATTTGTTCATTCTTGAAATAAATCTCCAAATTTCTTTTAAAACTTCTGAAAATTGATAGTCATTCATTTTAATTTCAACATTTTTTACAACTTCAGCCCACAACTCTTTAATTTCAATATCAAAAGTATCAACCTCTTCTTTTAATATAACTTTTGAATCAAAATATTTTTTTTGCATTCCTATTGTTCTGTTCAATAAATTTCCTAGATCGTTTGCTAAGTCAGAATTTATTCTTTGAACCATAGCTTTTTTAGAATAATCTGCATCTTGACCAAAAGTTGCTTCCCTCATCAAATAATATCTAAAAGGATCTAATCCATATTTTTTTATTTCATCTGAAGGATTTACAACATTTCCTAAAGATTTAGACATTTTTTCTCCTTCAACAGTCCACCACCCATGTGCCGCCACTGTATCTGTGATTTTTAATCCTGCAGACATTAACATCGCAGGCCAAATAATTGCATGAAATCTTAATATATCTTTTCCTATAACATGATTTACTGTCCCATTTGTCCACATTTCTGCAAATTTTTCAGGATTCTCTCCATATCCAGCTGCTGTTATATAATTTGTCAAAGCATCGAACCAAACATAAATTACATGTCCTTCTTCTAATTCCAATGGAATTCCCCAATCAAAAGTAGTTCTTGAAATTGATAAATCTTGTAATCCTTGTTTTATAAATGCTATAACTTCATTTTTTTTACCTTCTGGTTTAATATAATTAGGATTTTCTTCTATAAACTTCAACAAAGCATCTTGATATTTAGATAATCTAAAAAAGTAAGAAACTTCTTTTACGTCTATTACTTCTTTTCCCATATATTTTCCATCGACTAATTGATTTTCTGGTACAAATGTTTCTTCAGAAACTGAGTATTTACCCCAATATTCTCCTTTATAAATATCACCATTTTCATTGACTTTCTTTATTATTTCTCTAACACTTTTTATATGTCTTTCTTGCGTTGTTCTCATAAAATCTGTATTGGAAATTCCTAATTCTTTCCACAAATTTATAAAATTTAAAGACATTTTATCTACCCATTCTTGCGGTGTATACCCATTTTTTTCAGCTGCCTCTTGTATTTTTTGACCATGCTCATCAACTCCAGTTAAAAACTTAACATCGTAACCTGTTAATCTTTTATATCTTGCTACCACATCACAAATTATAGTTGTATAAGCAGTCCCAACATGAGGCATTGCATTTGGATAGTAAATTGGTGTTGTTATATAAAACGAATTTGACATTCTTTTTTATGATTTTAATAAAATCATATCCTCCCTTCATATAAATATTTTATATGTTATTTTTATAATTTTTTAACTTTTTTCTTTATGTTTCATTAACATTTCTTTTAAACTATGTACTTCTTTAAAATAATCAGTAATTCCATTTATTTTATCTTCAATAACTTCATTTGTTTCATTTTCAGGATTTGTTGAAACAAACACTAACGTTGCATATCCAAATAGATGAACCCACAACCTCTCTATGCCATCTTTTGCTTGTGTAAATGAAAGTTTAGGGAAACTTTTTAGTACAATTTCTTCTTTCAATAAAGCTCTCATCGTTTTATCGAATAAGTCACTAAATCCCTCCGCAGCATCTAAAAAAATTGCTCTAAATAATTCTTTTTCGTCTCTAGCAAACTTTATAAATCCCATTGCTGCATCAAATAATTCTCTTCCTGTATAATCACGGTATAAGTATTCATTTAATTTTTCTTCAGCCATTCTAATAACTTCTTTTTTCAATTCATCTATTGTTGAAAAATTAGCATAAATTGGTGCTGTTGATCCTTTAAACTTTTCCGCAATTCTTCTAGCGCTTATATGTTTTATCCCATTTTGCTTCATTACATCGTAAGCTGCATTAAGTATATCATCTTTAGTAAATTTTATTTTTGGCATTTTTTTCACTACTCCACTTCTTTCACATTGTTGTTTTATAAATACTTTTTAAAAATACAAAATTCCCAATTTTTATGTTTTTCACTTTTTTCTAAAATCCAGTCATCATAATTTATTTTTGGAAAATAAGCATCTGCTTCTTTTGATTCAAAATCAATAAAACTAATATATAATTTAGTTATCATGTTTTTATCAAGCATTTCTTTATAAATTTGTTCCCCACCGAGTATAAAAATTTCTTCTTCAGAATTTCCATATTCGCTTAATAGTGTTTCTAAATCATTATAAATTCTAATTTCATTGTCCAAAGTGTAATCATTATTTCTTGTTAAAATAATATTCTCTCTATTCGGTAGTGGTCTCCCAATACTTTCAAAAGTTTTTCTCCCCATTACAACTTTTTTATTTAAAGTTATTTTTTTAAAATTTTTTAAATCTTCGGGAATATGCCATAATAATTTATTATTTTTCCCTATTTCATTATTTTTCCCTACTGCTACAATAATACTGAACATTTCTATCGCCTCTTCTAAACTGCAACTTCAAATTTAATTAATGGATGGCTCTCATATTCTTCTAGTTTTATATCATCAAATGTTAACTCATTAAATGGTTTATCAGCAATAAAAATCTTTGCTAATTTTAATGGCTCTCTAGTTAATTGCTCTTTCAATCCTTCGATATGATTCTCATAAATATGAGCATCAATTATTGTGTGAGCAAATTCCCCAACTTCATATCCACATTCTTTTGCAATCATCATTGTCAATAATGAATAACAAGCTAAATTAAATGGGATTCCTAATGCAATATCACCACTTCTTTGAGTTAAATGACAGTTAAGTTTATTACCTAAAACATTAAATGCAAATGTATAATGACAAGGAGGCAATTTACTTATTGATGCATTCCCTGGATTCCAAGCTAAAACAATCATCCTTCGTCCATTTTTATGATTTGGATTAACCTTCAGTTCCTTTAATGTATCAATCACATACTGAATCTGATCAAAAACTAGCTGACCATTTTCTTCTCTTAAAGTGTCAATAACATATTGAATTTGATCAAAAACTAATTGCCCGTTTGCTTCTCTTGTTGTCCATTTATTATTTTCATCAACAAATACTTCCCCATCTAAACTAATCTCAGGTACTGGATATCTTCTCCAAAATCTTCCATAAGCTGTTTCCAATCTTCCTTCTTCATCAGCCCAAGCATCCCAAATTTTAGTTTTCTCTCTCAATTTTTTTATATGTTCCTCCCCTGATAAATACCAGAAAAGTTCATGTAACATTGAATTAAAATACATCTTTTTCGTAGTCAATAAAGGATAACCTTCACTTAAATTTACTTTATACGAATAAGCGAATGTTGAAATTGTATCAACTCCTGTTCTATTTTCTTTTCTGACACCATTATCTAAAACATACTTAACTAAATCTAAATAAACTTTCATATTTTCAAATAATGGTTTTATAAAAAATTACTATACTTTTATTTCAATAATAATTTCTTCTAAAACCACTATTTTCTCCTTTCCTAAATTAAAACTCAAAATTTAATTGTCTCCAAGCTTCATATATTATAATTGCCGCTGAATTAGAAAGATTTAACGATCTTCCCATAGGTAACATTGGAATAGTAATATTAGTTTCCAAAAAAGCTTCCCGTATTTCAGCTGGAATCCCTTTTGATTCTGGTCCAAACATTATAAAATCATCTCTTGTATATTTCACATCTGTATATTTTTGTTGCGTTTTAGTTGTTGCCATATAAATTTTACTATCTGTTCCTTTAATATTTTTTTCATAAAATTCATGAAAACTTTCCCATACATAAAGATCTAATTTTTTCCAATAATCAAGTCCAGCTCTTTGAATTTTTTTATCATCAAGTTCAAAACCTAGTGGTTTAATCAAATGTAACTTTGTATTTGTCAAAACACAAGTTCTTCCAATATTCCCAGTATTTACATGTATTTCAGGATTTAGTAAAACTATGTTCATACCGCTTTCCTCCGTAATTTATTTTATATTCATTAATTTCTTATAATCTTCTAATTTAATTCTATCAGTTCCTTTATCTATTTTTGCTAATTTTTTAGAAATATTATCGCCTCTTGAAAAACCTCCCAAACCTTTTTTACTATTTCCATGTGTTATAGCAATCGCTAACGCATCCGCAGCATCATCAGGTTTAGGTATTTCATCCATTTTTAGAATAAGTTTTACCATTTCTTGAATTTGTTGTTTTGAAGCACGACCATATCCTGCAATTCCCATTTTTACTTGTAAAGGTGTGTAACCAAAAAGATTTAATCCATTTTGCTGACCTACTAATGTTATAACACCTCTTGCTTGTCCAACTTCAATTACCGTTTTTTGATTTTTAAAGAAAAATAAATTTTCAATAGCCATATCATTTGGCTTCCACTTTATTATTATTTTTTTTAATTCATTGTAAATCTTTTCTAATCGTACTGGCATATCTTCATCTTTGTGTGTATATATACAACCATAATCTAAAACACTAAAATTATCTTTTTCAAAATCTACAATCGAATACCCTACTATTGCTGTTCCCGGATCAATACCTAATATTCTCATATTGTAATTTCTCTCCTCTTAATTTATGTAGAAATATTGAAATCTTTGTTTGTAATTTTATCATAATTTTTATTAAAAATCAAATAATTATCTATATTTACACACATTTATTTTAATAGTAAATTTAATTTACAATTTCTACTTTTAAAATTTTATTCCTATTTAAAATAATTATCTCTTTTCAAATAAATTTTATTTTGAGTCACTTTTAATACATTAATTATTCCTTTAAATTCATTATTTTCTTTTAACATTATTTTAAATTTTTTATTAACTTCTACTTCATTTGAAATATCTTTTTTATCTATTAACACTGTCATTCCATTTTTTAATTTAATATAATTCTCTTCTTCAATTTTTATTTCTTCATAATCAAAAATTTCTTGTATTTTTATAAATTT
>CALHVR010000022.1 GCA_938037005.1 uncultured Leptotrichiaceae bacterium
GTTCTCCCAGATATTCTTTTATATCTTTTAAAGTTTTTAAAATTCTGTTGGGAGATTCTAAAATTACAATAGTTCTTTCTTCTTCCTTCAATTTATTGAAAAGTGTATGTCTTCCTTTTTTCTTTGGTAAAAAGCCTTCATAAGCCATTCTTCGCATATCTAGCCCAGAAATGCTTGCTCCTGTAACAATTGAGGAAGCTCCTGGTATTCCAATGACTTTTATTCCTTTTTTTAAAATTTCATTTACAAGCTCAAAACCTGGATCTGAAATACACGGAGTTCCCGCGTCAGTTACTAAAGCTATTTTTTTGTCATCTTCAAGTAAATTTATTATATTTTGAATTTGATGCATCTTATTATGTTCATGATATTGATAAACTGTTTTTTCGATTTCATAATAATTTAATAATTTTTTTGTTACTCTTGTATCTTCTGCAAAAATGTAATCTACTTCTTTTAATGTATTTATCGCTCTAAATGTTATATCTTCTAAATTTCCAATAGGTGTCCCTACTACATAAAACATTATTTACCTCTCATTATTTTTAAGTTTATATTAAAATTTTATTTTCTGTATTTATTTTACCATATTTTCAAAAATTAATAAATAAAAATCAATATATAAATTGAATTTACATAATAAAAATGATATACTTTATATATAAAATTATATATAAATTGGAGGAAATATGAGAAGTTTATCAGGAATACAACCTAGTGGAGTGTTACATATTGGTAATTATTTTGGTGCGATAAAACAATTTGTGGAAATGCAAGATGATTATGAAGGATTTTACTTTTTAGCGAATTATCACGCATTGACATCATCTCCAAAAGGTGAAGATTTAATAAATAATACGATGGGTGTTATATTAGACTATCTTGCTTTAGGGCTTGATCCTAAAAAATCTACTTTATTTTTACAATCAGATGTTCCAGAACATACTGAATTAGCTTGGATTTTATCAAATGTAACACCAATGGGACTTATTGAAAGGGCACATTCATATAAAGATAAAATTGCAAAAGGAATAAAACCTAATATGGGACTTTTTACTTATCCTATTTTAATGGCAGCAGATATTCTTATGTATAATCCTGATGTTGTTCCTGTTGGAAAAGATCAAAAACAGCATCTTGAAATTACGAGAGATATAGCAATTAAATTTAATGAAACTTATGATAAAGAGATTTTTAAATTACCAAAAGATAAGATTTTAGAAAGCGTTGCTGTTGTTCCGGGTACGGATGGAGATAAAATGAGTAAATCTTATGGAAATGTAATAAATATGTTCGCTTCAAAAAAAGAAATAAAAAGACAAATTATGAGTATTGTTACAGATTCAACTCCGTTAGAAGAGCCTAAAAATCCGGAAAATAATGTTACAAAATTGTATTCACTTTTTGCTACAGAAGAAGAAGTGCAGATATTAAAAGATAAGTTTTTAGCTGGGAATTTTGGATATGGACATGCTAAAACGGAATTGTTAGATAAATTTATGGATTACTTTACACCTTATAGAGAAAAAAGAGAACAACTTTTACAAAATATGGATTATGTTTATGAAATTTTAAGAGAAGGAGCTTTAAAAGCTAGAGCAGAAGCGACTAAAACTCTTGATATTGTAAGAGAAACAGTAGGACTTGTTAAACATAATTATTAATTTTTAGCTATGAATATTTATTTTCATAGCTTTTTTTTAAAATAAAAATGTTATAGCTGTTAAACTATAACATTTAATAAATTTATTTTAATCTTTTTAAAATTTTCTCCATTTGTTTCTCTAAAGCACTTATTCTTTTATTTATTTCTTTACTTTCTTTTTCATATTTAGCTTCTAAATTATTAAGTTTTGTCGATTCATTTTTTGTTTTAATTGTTTCTACATCCTTTGTTTTAATTGTATATGAAACACCGACACCAACACCAATGTTACCTTTATCGTTCAAACTAGCACTAGCTTTATAGTTGAATGCACCATCATTTCCGTTAACTCCTAATGCAACAGAATTACTATCCATATACGAACCGTATGCAGCAGAGATACTAAATTTATCATTTGTTGAAACTGGTAAATTTGCCATAGCAATAGCATTTGCAATTCCTGAATAGCTGTTTTGTTCTATTATATTTAATTTTTCGTTATTATTAGTTATAGTAGATATTTCTTTTTTTAGATTATCAATATTTTGAGTATTTTTCTCTATTTTATTTTCAACATTGCTTAAATCAGCATTTATAGTATATGTAGTTGTTCCATTTTTTTCAGCAGTATTTACAGTTATTCCAGTTCCTTCTTTTATTTCTATATTTTTTAAATTTTCTATTTTATTTTTTAATTTTTCACTTATTCCTGTTGTATTTCCATTATTATTTGGGGCAGGTGTAACAGTAGTTGAATTATTAGCAAGCGATATTGTAACTTTACCATCCTCTACCTTAGTTGTTATTCCATTTTCTCCTACAAATTTAAAAGGAGTTTTATTAGTAAAATTATATCTTGTTTCTCCAGAATTTCCAGCTAAATGTATATTCATACTTCTTAATTGAGCCACATTTACAGCATCTGTATCTGAAGTT
>CALHVR010000023.1 GCA_938037005.1 uncultured Leptotrichiaceae bacterium
ATAAAATTTACTTAACATCCACAACCGCAATCTTCAATTTTTCCAACTCTTCTTGCGTGTCTTCCACCTTCAAATTCTGTATTTAAAAATACATCTACACAAGCTTTAGCCAACTCATCGCCTATTACTCTTGCACCTAAAGCTATTATGTTTGCATTATTATGCTGTCTACATAATTTTGCCGTAAATTCATTATGACAAAGTGCTGCTCTTATTCCTTCTACTTTATTTGCTGCAATTGAAATTCCTATTCCTGTTCCACAAATTAATATTCCAAATTGAGCTTCATTATCCACTATTTTTTTAGATACTTCTTTTGCAATATCAGGATAATCTACTGACTCTACAACATCTACCCCCACATTAATAACTTCATATCCTTGACTTTCTAAATGCTTTAATATTGTCTTTTTAAATTCAACACCTGCATGATCATTCCCTATAACTAATTTCATAATATTTCAGAGTTTTTTTGTATAACTCTTCCTCCTTTCAAATGTTAGTTAATAAATTAAATCTGCCCTTTTAATAATTTTAACATTTCTTGTGAAATTCTCTTTAAATTTCCTTTATTATCTACAAATACATTTACTGTAGTCCCTTTTGCTTTCAAAATATTTTTATCATCATACATTTCATAATAGAACTCTATTTTTATATTATTTATTTTTTTTATTTCAACAAAAATTTCTATTATATCATCATATTTCGCTGAATTAATATATTCTATATCTACTTTTTTTATCGCCAAAACAAAGCCTTCTTTTTCTATATCATTATAAGTTATCGGCATATCACGAAAATACTCTGTTCTAGCTATTTCCATCCATTTTAAATAATTTGAATGATAAACAACTCCCATTTTATCAGTATCATAATAATAAACTCGTGTTTTAAAACTTTTTTTCATTGTTTTTCCTCATTATAATTCTTTAACTTCAATTTTAACCGATTTTTTTTCTTTTTTAGCTATTGAAGATAATAATACTCTTAAAGCTGTAATAATTCTCCCATTTTTACCTATTACTTTTCCAATATCATCTTTATTGACATTAACAACTATATCAATAAATTTCCCTTTTTCATTACTTTCAATAGTATAATTACGTGAATCTAATAAGTTCTCTAACAAAAAATCTATTGTTTCAAAATATTTATTCATTTTTGACTCCTTCCTATAAAATTCCTAACCATTCTCTTTTTTCTAAAATTTCTATATAAATATTATTTTTCTTAAGTCTTTCTATTACTAAATCCATTTCATCGATAAAATATGAATTTGTTAATATTTTTATAAGCCCATTTTGATTATCTAAAGTTCTCACATTTCCTAATCCTTCATAAGCTTCCACTATTTTATTTATAAAATCTATATGTTCTTTTTTTGTTTGAATTATGTATTCCCAACTTTTCAATTTTTCTCCTAATTTTTAATTTTTTAACTCTTTTATAAAATCAATAAATTCCTGTACTGAAAATTCTTCCGTCCTTGCTAAACTCGTTTTATTTAATTTTTTTAATACTTCCACTATTTTATCTTTACTATATCCCAAACTACTTATATTATTTCCAACACTTTTCCTTTTATTTGAAAATGCCGCCTTTAAATATTTAAAATATTCTTCTTCCGTTATTTGAGTTTCATATCTTTTATCTTCCAAAACTTTTATTTTCAAAAATGCCGAGTCTACTTTTGGAATAGGATTAAATTTTTCTTTTTCAACAGTAAATAAATACTCAGCATCTGCATAAAATTGTACTCCATGAGTCAATAAACTCATATTTTTACTATTCGGTCTAGATGCTATTCTTTCTGCGACTTCTTTTTGAACCATCAAATATATTTCAGAAATATTATCTCTATATTTTAATAATTTATTAATTATTGGTGATGTAATATAATAAGGAATATTTGCAACAACTTTAACTCCCTTTTTATCTTTCAAAATTTCATCTAATTCTACTTCCATAAAATCGTTATGTATTAAAGTAAAATTATCTTTATTCCCAAATTTTTTCTTTAAAATAGGAATTAAATCATCATCTATTTCAAATGCAGTTAATTTTTTTGAATTTTCTATTAATTTTTCTGTTAAAAAACCAAGTCCTGGTCCAATTTCAATAACTTCTGTAGATTTATTTATTGAAGCACATTCAATAATTTGATCCGATAACGAACTATCTTCCAAAAAATTTTGACCATATTTCTTTTTAGCTTCATGACTTTCACTTTTTTGTTTTTTATTTTTAAAATTTTTATTTTTTTTTAACATTAGTATAATTCTTCTCCAGCAACTCCAATATAAGGGATATTTCTATATTCTTCTCTTACATCAAGTCCATATCCTAAAACAAATTCATTTGGAATTTCAAATCCTGTATATTGAATATCTATATTAATTTCTCTTTTTTCTTTTTTATCTAGTAATGTACAAAGTGAAACACTTTTAGCTCCACGACTTCCCAACATTTTTAAAACTTTTTTTAATGTGTATCCTGAGTCTACTATATCTTCTACAACTAGAACATTTTTCCCTGTTACACCTTTTTCTAAATCTCTAATAATTTTAACTTCTCTTGATGTTTCAAATTCGCCATCATAACTTGAAACTTGAATAAAATCCAATGTTAATGGTAATTTAATTTCTCTAACTAAATCTGACATAAACATAATTGACCCTTTTAACAATCCTACAACTACTAATGGAGCTTCCTCATCTTTAAAATCATTCGTTATTTCTTTTCCTAATTCTACTATTTTTTTCTCAATTTCCTCTTTAGTAAATAATATTTTCCCAATCCCGTATTCCCAATCTTTTTTCAATTAATTCATCTCCATTTCTATCACATAAATTTATACAAATAAAGGTAGTATTTTCTACCACCTTATCTTAATTAACCCTTTTTTGTAAAAATTACGCTCTACCTATATATTCCCCAGTTCTTGTATCTATTTCTATTTTATCTCCAATAGCTACAAATAAAGGTACTTGTAATGTATATCCTGTTGAAACTGTTGCCGGTTTTGTCGCTCTTCCTATTGTATCTCCTTTTAATCCTGGTTCAGTATAAGTTACTTCTCTAACAACAGTATTTGGTAGTTCAACACCAACTGGAGTTCCTTCGTACATTAAAACTTGTATAATCATTTCTTCTTCTAAGAAATTTTTCGCATCTCCTAAATCTTCCTCAGTTAAAGCTATTTGCTCAAAAGTTTCTTGATCCATGAAATTGTATTCTCCATCAGTTTCATATAAAAACTGCATTTGATTTCTATCTAAAATAATATCATCCATCAAATCAGTTGCTAAAACTGTAATTTCTTGTATTTTCCCTGAAATCAAATCTTTTGTTTTAAATTTAACCTCTGCTGCCCTTTGTCTTTTTCCTGATGTTGACTGATGTCTTTCAGCTTTTAATATTAAATATGGTACATTATCCTTTCTATATGTACTCCCTTGTCTTAATTCTGCTGCTGATTTCATTAAATTCCTCCTATTTTTTATTTATTC
>CALHVR010000024.1 GCA_938037005.1 uncultured Leptotrichiaceae bacterium
TATATTTTAAAATAAAATTCTCTTAAAAAAGATAAATGAAGTTCAAATGAAAGGAGTAAATTCATTGAAAATAGGTAAAATAATAAAAGTATCAGGGCCTTTAGTTGTAGCTGAAGGAATGGATGAAGCAAGTGTATATGATGTAGTAAAAGTTTCTGATAATAAATTAATTGGAGAAATAATTGAAATGAGAGGAGATAAAGCCTCAATTCAAGTTTATGAAGAAACAGTTGGAATAGGGCCAGGAGAACCAGTTTATTCAACGGGAGAGCAATTAAGTGTTGAGTTAGGACCTGGATTGTTAGAAGCGATGTTTGATGGAATTCAAAGACCATTGAAAGAGTTTAAAGAAAAAGCAGGTGACTTTTTAAATAAAGGAATAGAAGTTCCTTCATTAAATAGAGATAAAAAATGGGAATTTGTGCCTACAGCTCAAGTAGGAGAGCATGTTGTGGCTGGAGATATAATTGGGACAGTTCAAGAAACTACATTAATAAATCATAAAATTATGATTCCGTTTGGAGTAGAAGGTAAAATAAAATCAATTCAAGCAGGAGAATTTACAGTAGTGGAGGATGTAGCTGTAATAGAAACGGAAAAGGGAGATGTAGCCATTCAATTAATGCAAAAATGGCCAGTAAGAAGAGGAAGAAAATATGCTCAGAAATTAAATCCAGAAGCACCGTTAATTACAGGACAAAGAGTAATTGACACATTCTTCCCAGTGACAAAAGGTGGAACGGCATGTGTACCAGGACCATTTGGATCAGGTAAAACAGTCGTACAACACCAATTTGCAAAATGGGGAGATGCACAAGTTGTAGTTTATGTTGGATGTGGTGAACGTGGAAACGAAATGACGGATGTTTTAATGGAGTTTCCAGAAATTATTGACCCTAAAACGGGACAATCATTAATGAAAAGAACAGTGTTAATCGCAAATACTTCAAACATGCCAGTTGCGGCAAGGGAAGCAAGTATTTATACTGGAATTACAATAGCTGAATACTTTAGAGATATGGGATATTCAGTTGCAATAATGGCAGATTCAACTTCAAGATGGGCAGAAGCATTAAGAGAAATGTCTGGAAGACTTGAAGAAATGCCAGGAGATGAAGGATATCCAGCATATTTAGGTTCAAGAGCAGCAGAATTTTATGAAAGAGCAGGGAAAGTAATTTGTTTAGGTAAAGATGGAAGAGAAGGAGCTTTAACTGTAATTGGTGCGGTTTCACCTCCAGGAGGAGATATTTCAGAACCTGTATCGCAAGCAACATTAAGAATAGTTAAAGTGTTCTGGGGATTAGATGCGAACTTGGCGTACAGAAGACATTTCCCAGCAATTAACTGGTTAAACTCATACACATTATACCAAACAAAAGTTGATGGTTGGATGGATCAAAATGTAGGTCCAGAATTTTCTAAAAATAGATCAAGAGCAATGTCATTATTACAAGAAGAATCTAGTTTACAAGAAATAGTTAGATTAGTAGGTAGGGACACATTATCTGAAAAAGATCAATTAAAATTAGAAGTAGCAAAATCAATTAGAGAAGACTATCTACAACAAAATGCATTTATGGAGTCAGATACTTATACTTCTTTAGAAAAACAAAACAAAATGTTAGACTTAGTAATTAATTTCTTTGATGAAGGTATAAGAGGGATAGACAATGGAGCTTATTTAAGTGAAATTATAAGCTTACCAGTAAGAGAAAGAATAGCAAGAGCAAAATACTTGCCAGAAGCTGAATTGAGTAAAATTGATGAAATTAAAGCTGAATTAGCTAGTAGTATAGACGAACTTATTAACAAAGGAGGTGCATTAAATGCTTAAAGAATATAAAACTATTACTGAAGTAGTTGGACCTTTGATGGTTGTTGAAGGTGTTGAGGGAATTAAATATTATGAATTAGTAGATATTGAAACACAAACTGGAGAATTAAGAAGAGGTAGAGTTTTAGAAGTAAATGGTGATAAAGCGATGGTTCAATTATTTGAAAATTCTGCAGGGTTAAACTTAAAAGATTCAAAAGTCAGATTTTTAGGAAGACCATTGTCATTGGGAGTATCGGAAGATATGATCGGAAGAGTGTTCGATGGAATGGGAAGACCAAAAGATAATGGGCCAAAAATTATACCTGAAAAAACATTAGATATAGAAGGAATTGCGATAAATCCAGTGGCAAGAGATTATCCTGCTGAATTTATACAGACTGGAGTTTCTGCGATTGATGGGCTGAACACTTTAGTTAGAGGACAAAAATTACCTATATTTTCTGGTTCAGGATTACCACATTCAGAATTAGCAGCTCAAATTGCAAGACAAGCAAGAGTTTTAGGAACAGATTCTAAATTTGCGGTAGTGTTTGGAGCGATAGGAATTACATTTGAAGAAGCACAATTCTTTATAGATGACTTTACTAGAACTGGAGCTATTGATAGATCAGTGTTATTTATGAATTTAGCTAATGACCCAGCGATTGAAAGAATAGCAACTCCAAGAATGGCACTTACAGCGGCAGAATATTTAGCTTTTGAAAAAGGAATGCATGTATTAGTAATTTTAACAGATTTAACTAACTATTGTGAAGCTTTAAGGGAAGTTTCAGCAGCAAGAAAAGAAGTACCAGGAAGAAGAGGATATCCAGGATATTTATATACAGATTTATCAACATTATACGAGAGAGCAGGAAAAATAAAAGGGAGAGAAGGATCAATCACTCAAATCCCGATATTGACAATGCCGGAAGATGATAAAACACATCCAATTCCTGATTTAACAGGATATATAACAGAAGGTCAAATTATATTATCGAGAGATTTATATAAACAAAATTTAATGCCTCCGATTGATGTTTTACCTTCATTATCAAGACTTAAAGATAAAGGGATTGGAAAAAACAAAACTAGAGAAGACCATGCAGATACAATGAATCAGTTATTTGCGGCATATGCAACAGGGAAAGAAGCTAAAGAATTGGCAGTAATTTTAGGAGAATCAGCGCTATCGGAAACAGATAAAGCATTCGTTAAATTTACTACAGCTTTTGAAGAACAATATGTAGCTCAAGGATTTGAAACAAATAGAACAATAGAAGAAACATTGAATTTAGGTTGGGAATTGTTAAAAATATTACCAAGAACAGAATTAAAAAGAATTAGAGATGAATATTTAGAAAAATATTTACCTCTAGGGGATGAATAATTATGGCAAGATTAAATGTTAATCCTACAAGAATGGAGTTATCTAAACTTAAAATTCGTTTAAAGACAGCAGCTAGAGGACATAAATTATTAAAAGATAAGCAAGATGAATTGATGAGACAATTTATAGAAATGGTTAAGCAAAATAAAAAATTACGTGAAAAAGTAGAAGAAAAATTACAAAATTCATTTAAAGATTTTTTACTTGCAAGAGGAGTAATGTCAGATGAAATGCTTGAAAATGCAGTTGCTTATCCAAAAGAGGAAATTTCACTTAATGTAAAAATGAAAAATATAATGAGTGTAAATGTTCCAGAGATGACTTTCGTTAAGAAAAATACAGATGAATCAAATATTTATCCTTATGGATTTGCACAAACTTCTGCAGATTTAGATGATGCAATTTCTGGTTTAAATGATATAATGCTTGAATTGTTAGAATTAGCACAAATTGAAAAAGCTTGTCAATTAATGGCAGATGAGGTAGAGAAAACTAGACGACGTGTTAATGCTTTGGAATATATGACAATACCACAATTAAAAGAAACAATAAGATTTATTCAAATGAAATTAGATGAAAATGAAAGAGCTAGTATAACTAGATTAATGAAAGTAAAAAGTATGATGCAATAAAAAATAATAAATATGTACATTTAATTTGAATTATTTGTACATATTTTTTTGGAATTAAAAGTTAAAAAAATTAACTTAGTTTGTATATTTATTTAAATTTTTATAACTTATTAGGTATTGTAAAAAATAGAAATAACTATATAATATAATGTAAATATTTAAATAGAAAGGAGCATGTATGAGAAAATTTACTATAAAAGATGTTGCAAAAATTGCTAATGTTAGTGAAGCTACAGTGTCAAGAGTTATGTCTAATAGTAGTTTGATAAGTGATAAAACTAAAGAAAAAGTCATGGAAGTCGTGAGAAAATTAGATTATTTTCCCAATTCTGCTGCTGTTTCATTAACTAAAAGTAAAAGAAATATATTAGGATTAGAGATTGTAAGTTCAGATAAAAAAGAAAATCCACTTCAAAATGATTACTATAATGAAATTATACCTTTTATTAGTAAATATGCTTTAGATTTAGGATATTATACATTGTATTTGCAGTTTGAAAATAAGGAAGAAGCGTACGAGAATGTATATAAGTTAATTAAAAGTAATAGAATAGATGGAGTAATTTTTCTTAATTTTATTGAAGATGAAGAACATATATCGTATTTTGAAAAAATATTATTTCCATATACAATAATAGGAACACCTAACGATAAAACAAAGGGGCTTTGGATAGATAATGATAACATAAAATCATGTTTTGATATAACAAATGATTTGATAAAAAAAGGTAAGAAAAATATATTATTTATTTCTGGTCCAAGTGATATGAGTGTATCTGTTTATAGGAAAAAAGGATATATTGAGGCGTTAAAAAAGAATAAAATAACTATTGAAAAAAAGAATGTGTTATCACTTTCTGAATTTAGTTCAGATTTAGCTTATGTTAATGTTAAAAACTATAAAAACATAGATAAAATTGATGCTATTATAACAACGGATGATATATTGGCTATAGGAGCAAAAAAGGCAGTAGATAATTTAGATATAGATATAGAGGTAACAGGATTTAATAATTCAAAATTAAGAAGTTATTTGAATTATAAATTTACAACGGTTGACATTAAATATGATAAATTAGCTAAGGGTGCGGTATATTTATTAACAAGTAAAATAGAAGAAAAGGAATTAAAATCTAATTATATAGTAGTTGAAAGTGAAATAATAAAAAGATAGGAGTCATATGGATAAGTATAATTATAAAGATATAAACAAAGAAAGAAAAAGTGGAATAATAATGCATATATCATCACTATGGAGTGAGTATGGTATAGGTAATTTAGGAGAAGAAGCATATAAATTTGCAGATTTTTTAAAAGAAGCAGGTCAATGTTATTGGCAAATATTACCGATAGGACCTACGGGGTATGGTGATTCTCCATATCAATCGTTTTCATCTTTTGCTGGGAATCCATATTTTATAGATTTTAAAATTCTAGCTAAAGAAGGATATTTAAAAGAAGAGGATTTTAAAAATTTAGATTACGGTAATGATAGAGAAAGAGTTGATTTTGGTAAAATATATACCACTAGAAATATAGTTTTAGGTATTGCTTATGAAAATTTTAAAAAGAGTAGTAAAGATAATGAAAAGTATTTTGATTTCTTAAATGAAAATTTTGATTGGATAGAAGATTATTCACTTTTTATGGCACTTAAAGAACATTTTGGGAATGTTTCGTTTGAAGATTTTCCTAGTGATATTAAAAATAGAGAAGAAGAAGCGATGAATAGATATTCTAAAGAATTAGAAGATAGAATAAATTATCATAAGTTTTTACAATTTAAGTTTTTTGAACAATATACATCTTGGAAAAATTATGTTAATAGTTTAGGAATAGAAGTAATAGGGGATATGCCGATATATGTTGCTCCAGATAGTATGGAAGTATGGAAAAATCCTGAATTATTCATAAAAGATAAAGTTGGAGGTTGTCCACCAGATGGATTTAGTGCAGGAGGACAAAAATGGGGTAATCCAATATATGATTGGAAAAAACATAAAGAAGAAGACTTTAAATGGTGGATAAATAGAATAGAAAAAACTTTAAAATATGTAGATGTTTTAAGAATAGATCACTTTAGAGGATTTGAATCATATTGGGCAGTTCCAAAATATGACGAAGATGCTAGAAATGGAGAATGGGTTAAAGCAGAAGGTGAAGCACTTTTTGAGAAAGTAAAAGAAAAATTAGGGGATATAAAAATAGTCGCAGAAGATTTAGGATATACTACAGTAGAAGTGGTACAATTTAGAGAAAAAACAGGATTTCCTGGAATGAAAATGCTTCAATTTGCATTTGATCCTAATAATGAAAGTGATTTTATACCTCATCAAATAGAAAGAAATTGGGCTGTATATACAGGAACTCATGATAGTGATACAGTTAAATCTTGGTTTGAAAAGGCAAATAAAAAGGAAGTTGAATTTGCTAAAAAATATCTTCATTTAACAGATGAAAAAGATTATGTGTTAGGATTTATAAGAGCGGCGTGGAGTTCAGTTGCTAATATGGCTATAGCTCAAATTCAAGATTTTTTAGAACTAGGAGATGAAGGTCGTATGAATACACCTGCAACGCTTGGTAACTGGTCTTGGCGTATAAAAAAAGAAAATTTAACTAAAGAATTGAGTGACAGAATTTACGATTTAACAAAAACTTATTCAAGATTAAATAAGGAGGCTAGAAAAGATGAAATATAAGATATATAATGGAGAACTTGGAGTAAAGTACAATAAAGAATATACAGAATTTAAACTATATGCACCTAATGCTATAAATGTAGATTTGATAATAGGTCAAAAAATTTATGGTATGGAAAAAATTACAGAAATAGGTTTATTTCAACAAGTTTTACCCGGAGATTTTGAAGGAAAGAGATACCAATATCAAGTATTTACAGAAGATGAAAGATATATTACAACAGATCCATATGCTATAGCTTGTGAGGTAAATAGTGGTAGAGGAATAATAATAGATAGAGAGAAAGCTCAAATTGAAAATTTTGAAAGAATGGAAAGTTTCAAAAATCCACTTGATGCAATAATTTATGAAATATCAATTAGAGATTTTACACAAGATGCGGTAAATAAAGGGAAGTTTTTAGGAGTAATAGAAGATAAACAATTAAATTATTTGAAAAAATTAGGAATAACACATGTTCAAATAATACCGTTCTATGATTTTTCTGAAGATTCAGTAGATGAAGAATATCCAGAAAAAAAATATAACTGGGGATATGATCCAGTAAATTATAATGTGCCTGAGGGGTCATTTTCAACAAATCCATACAATCCATATACTAGAATTAAAGAATTAAAAAAAATGATAAAGGTTTTACACGAAAATGGTATAAGGGTAATAATGGATGTCGTATATAATCATGTATTTGATGCTATGAGTCACAGTCTTTGGAAGACAATGCAAAAAGATGCGTTTAGATTTTATGAAAATGGAGAATTTTCTAACGGAAGTGCCTGTGGAAATGATGTAGCTAGTGAAAATCCTATGGTAAGAAGATATATTGTAGATAGCATTCTTTACTGGACTAATGAATTTAAACTTGATGGATTTAGATTTGATCTTATGGGTATACTTGATGTTGACACAATGAATGAAATAAGAGAAAAACTAGATGAAATAGATGAAGGGATAATAATTCTTGGAGAAGGTTGGGATTTGAATACAAATCTTGACAAAGAAAAAAAAGCTAATCAATTGAATGCACATAAAATGCCAAGAATTGCTTTTTTTAGCGATGATACACGGGATACTTTAAGAGGAAGTACTTTTGAAAAATTGGGTCAAGGATTTGCAAATGGTGGAAAATCGAATGAACGATTAATAAATTCTATAAAAGGAGGTATTAATTTAAAAAAATATATTGCACCAAATCAATTAATACAATATGTTGAAGCCCATGATAATAATACTGTGTTTGATCATTTTAATATAACTAATACAAAGGATAGTTTAGATGATCGAATAAAAATGCAAAATATTGCTACAACTATGGTACTTCTATCACAAGGGATACCATTTATACATGCAGGTCAAGAATTCTTTAGAACAAAATTAGGTCATGAAAATTCGTATAACTTATCAGATGAAATAAATAAATTTGATTTTGATAGAGCAAATAG
Source organism: uncultured Leptotrichiaceae bacterium (assembly GCA_938037005.1). Taxonomy (GTDB): domain Bacteria; phylum Fusobacteriota; class Fusobacteriia; order Fusobacteriales; family Leptotrichiaceae; genus CALHVR01. The sequence goes on from CALHVR010000024.1 coordinate 7,984, forward strand.
TTTTAATGATTGTATAGAATATATATCAAATTTAATAGCATATAGGAAAAAAACATCTTTATTTAAGTTGAATAGTTTTGAAGAAATAGAGAAGAAATTTAAATTATTAAAATTTACTGATAGAGGTTTAATGTATTCTTTAGATGATAAAATTTTTGTAATTGTTAATAGTTCTGACAAAGCAATGAATTTTGAGATTGAGAGTGGAAATTATGAAATTATATTTAGTAATTTTAAAAAAGAAAATACTAATATTTTAATAGATAAATTGCTTAAAATTTCGAGATATAACTGTGTTATTTTAGAAAAAAAGTAAAATAATAAAAAAAAATATAAATAGGTATTGACATTCAAAAAAATCAGGGTAAAATATATTACTGTAAGCGATTGCATAAATTATAAATATAGAAGGTGGAAGATTATGAATTTGAAAAAATGTGTTATCGGAACAATTTTGATGTTTGGTTTACTATTATCATGTGGTGCTAAAAAAGAAGCAGCAGCAGAACAACCAGCGACTGGATTGAAAGGTGAAATTTCTGTTCAAGTAGAAGAAGCGTGGAAACCGTATTATGAAGCGGCTGTTGCAAGGGTTAAAGAAAAAAATCCTGATGCTAAAATTAATTTGATGGTTAAACCATCGTTTGATCATATCGATATAATCGATAAAACAGATTCAACTAATGCAGATGTAGCGGATGTATTTACTGTACCTTTAGATAGAATGGAAGGATTAGTAAGTAAAGATGTATTAGCTTCATTTGATGCTAAAGCGTTAGGAGATAAAATTGGAGGGTTTGGAGATTTTGATAAAGGTCTTGGAGGACAATTGAAATTTAATGGAAATTACTTTGGATTCCCATACAATATTGAAACATTAATTTTAGGAGTAAATACTAAAAATGCTGCTGCAAATAATGTTGATTTAAAAAATATTGATTTTGCTACTTTAGATCCAAAAGTTGCTATGGTACCGTTATTTAATGCTTGGTATGGTGTAGCAGTTACTAATGCGTTTGGTGTAGAGTTGTTAGGAAAAGATGGAGATAAATTTATGTCAACTTTAACTAATGACTTTGATAAATTAACTCCAGAACAACAAGAAATGTTTAAAGGAATGTTTGAATACTGGCAAAAATCAAATAAAGCAAAATTACCTATGTTCGATACAAAAGCAGTTTATGGATTTATGGACGGATTATTTAAAGGTGGAAGCACAGGTTCTGTAAGAATAATAGGACCTTGGGAAGTTGCTGCAGCTACTGAAATAAGTGGAAAAGAAGACTTTGATGTATTACCTTTAAATGCTGCTAAATTTGCAGGAAAAGAATTGAAACACTGGAAAGGTGGATGGGCTTTAGTTATTAACTCTAGAAACGAAGAAGATAAAGATAAAATGGCTCTTTCACAAGCAGTTATAGCAGAATTATTAAATCCTAAATTTGCAGGAGATTTATATGCTGCAACAGGAAAAATAATGCCTAATGTTTCAAAAGATGAATATGCAAAATTAAATATACCTGAATTAGATAAAAAAGTTATATTAGCTGTTATAGATGGTTATGATAATGCAGTTGCAAGACCATTATTTAAAGAATGGGGACAAGTATGGGATACTTGGCAAAATTCATTAATTTCTTGGGATTCTAAGAAACCAGCTACTGTACAAGATGCATATAAAGAAATTCAAGCAAGCTTTAATGCTTTATTAACTAATTTAAAATAAGATGAAAAAGTAAGTGCTTGGCACTTACTTTTTTTAAAAAAGGGAAATTATGAAATTAAAGAAAAGAACATTAAATATTTTTTTGGTTATATGTTTAGGAATAATAATATCGGAAAGTATGCTAAGTTTTTATTTAGTTAAAGATTTGGAATTATACAATGAATTTTTAAGAATAACAAAAGCTACAGAAAAGGAATATATTACATTAGAAATGTTAAATTATTTTTCAGGTATTGTTTTATTTATAATATTTTCTGTATATAATTTTATCTTTTATGAAAAATTTAGGATAGGGATACTCTATAAAGGAGTTTGGTCTTTATTTATTATAGGGAACATATTACTTAAAATATTTGTACATTATCAAAATAATGTTTTTTATTTTATAAGTTTATTGTTACAAATAATTCTTTTAATTTATATCATTCTATTGAATGAGAGAGAGGAGAAAGATGGATAGATATGTTTATGACAGTATAGGAAATCCACATGAAAGAAAAAATCTTTATTTGAAAGATTTATCAGAAAATATTAAAGTAGATAGAAAAACTCATCCTTATATTATTGAACTTGAAAAAATGCAAGAAAAAGAAAGAGTTTTTTTGAAAGAATTAAAATCAAAAATTTATCAAGAAAGACAGGAATTAAAAGGGAAATTTGATAAAAAGGAAATAGCTTTAAGATTAGAGTTGTTTGAAGCTTCAAGAAAAATGGAATTTTATGAAGGAAAAGAACATATAAGCTATGACTTTGAATTAGAGTATAAAAAAAATAGATTAAAAGAAGAAAGATTACCTTCTATACTTTCTTTATACAGTGAATCAATAAATGAAAAAAGAAAAATATTGAAAGAATTATCAAATTTAGATAAAGCTAACAATGATGTAAAAGTAAAAGAATTTAATCATAAAGTTGAAGAAATAAAAAAAATATTAAAAAAAGGCAAAGAAAAATTAAAAGAAAGTAAAAAAGAAGGATTAATTTCAGAAAAAGCATATATTAATCAAGTTAAACAATTAGAAATGGAAATGAAAGATACCATAGAAGTTCTAAAATTAGAGATACCAAGTGAATCTATTAAGAGTCGTTCTAAAGTTTTAACTTATTTATCTAAGGTAGAAGTTGAGGCAAAATACAAAATAATGTATCAAGATATATCTGATCTTGATAGAAAAATACCAATAGAAGTTGAAAAAATAAATAGACTAAACCCTTTAGCATCGTTAATTTTACCGGGACTTGGTCAATACTTTAATAAACAAAACTTTAAAGCTTTATTGTTCTTTATAGGGACTTTATTTATATATTTTGTAGCTATACCTTATGCTTTAGGGTATGGGAATTATAGAGGTGAAGGATTAAAAGGTATAATCACATTAGCACAAGGTGGTAAAAGATTAGATAAATCTATTATCTTTATGGTAGAAGGACTTGTTGCATTAATACTTATGTTATTTTCAATAGCGATAGTAGCAGTATCTTATAAAGATGCTAAAGATGTACAGTTAAATATGTATAAAGGTGTAAGACCTAAAACTAAGTTTGAAATAATAGAAAGTGTTAAAGAAGATGGATTCCCGTATATAGTGACAATAATTACTTATGTTTTATTATCATTTGTTGTAATATTACCAGTACTTACTACAATATTACTATCATTTGCTGGAATGGATCCAAATAATCAATCTAAATTCAAATGGATAGGTTTAAAAAATTATGAATTATTAATTACAGGAACAGGAATCGCAGGAGGACCATTCTGGAGAATATTCTTATGGACTATGATATGGACAATTGTAGCAACTACAGTCGCAATAACAGTAGGATTTGGACTTGCATTAATCGCAAATAATGAAAGAATTAAAGGTAAAACTTTATATAGAACGATATATTTATTACCTTGGGCAGTTCCAGCATTTATAACTATAATGTTCTTTAGTATAATGAGTTCAAGTAATGGAATTTTAACTAAATCATTAGAGATGTTATTTGGTGGAGATTGGGCGATAAAACAAAGTACAACATTAACAAGAACAGCTTTAATATTATTGCAAACTTGGCTTGGAAGTTCTTATGTATTCTTATTATCAACTGGAGTCCTTCAAGGGATACCTGCTGATCTTTATGAAGCTGCAGATATAGATGGAGCTACTGTTTGGCAAAAATTATCTAAAATTACAATACCTTTAGTTTTATTCCAAACAGCTCCTTTATTAATAGGTCAATATACATTTAACTTCAATAATTTCTCTATCATCTATTTATTTAATGGTGGAGGGCCATTCGATCCAAGTAAATATGGAAATATGGCAGGAAGTACAGATTTATTAATTTCATATATATATAAATTAACTATACAAAAACAATATCAATCTGTAGGAGCGGCTATTACAGTATTTATATCTCTAGGATTAATATTGTTTGCATATATTGGATTTAAAAATTCTCAAGCATTTAAGGAGGAAAAATAATGGCTAAGAAAAAATCAAATTTATATTTATCAGATAAACCCCCTTTAAATTTTGCCGGTAAGGTTGGACTAGGTATAAGTTATGCAATTTTAACTTTATGGTCATTATTGATTATAGTCCCTTTATTAATAATGGTTATTTCTTCTTTTAATGGAAATCAACAACAAAATATAATAATAGACTTTAAAGAATTTGTATTTTCATTTAAACAATTTAAAATTTTATTTACACAAACTGATTTTTTAAGATGGGTTGTAAATACAATATTTATAGCTATAGCAACAGCTGTTTTAACATTACTTGTAGTTTCGTACACAGGTTATGTTTATTCAAGATTTAGATTTAAAGGTAAAAGAGTATCTTTAATGGCAATAATGTTAATACAAGTAATACCGGCTTTTGCAGGAATAGTTGCATACTATACTATGCATCAAATTATAGTTTCAATTTTCCCGTTCTTTACTAGGGAAATGATGTTAATACTAATTTATTCTGTAGGTGGAATAGCAGGGAATACATTTATACTTAAAGGATATATAGATTCAATATCTACTGAATTAGATGAAGCAGCTAGAATGGAAGGTTGTTCAAATATGCAAGTATATAGTTTGATAATATTCCCAATTGCAAGACCTATGCTTGCTATAATAGCTTTATGGTCATTTATTGGACCATTTATGGATTATTTATTGCCAGCAATAATGTTGACTAATCCTAAAAACTATACTTTAGCAGCAGGGTTATTCTCATTAATATCAGATGAAAGAACAAAACTTGAACCGGTATTTGCAGCAGGAGGATTATTAACGGCAATACCTATAGTAATTTTATTTATAGTATTACAAAAACAATTAGTTTCTGGATTAACAAGTGGATCAGTGAAAGGATAGGAAAAAATATGAAGGTTGAATTAAAAAATTTAGGTAAAAAATATGAAGGTAGAGAAGATTTTACTATAAGAGGAATAGATTTAGAGATAGAGAGTAAAGATTTTTGTGTAATACTTGGGCCATCAGGATGTGGTAAATCAACATTATTAAGAATGATAGCAGGACTTAACTCTATAACTGAAGGTGAATTGTTATTTGGTGATAAAGTAATGAATAAAGTTGCATCAAAAGATAGAAATATAGCAATGGTTTTCCAAAGTTATGCACTTTATCCACATATGACAGTATATGATAATATGGCATTTTCATTAGCTATGCGTAAAATGGATAAAAGATTAATACATGAAAGAGTATTAGAAGCTGCGAATGTTTTACAAATAGAAAAATATTTATACTCAAAACCGTCGGATATTTCAGGGGGACAAAGACAAAGGGTTGCTTTAGGGAGATCGATTGTTAGAAAACCTGCAGTATTCTTAATGGATGAACCTTTATCTAATCTTGATGCTAAACTTAGAGAGCACATGAGAATAGAACTTGTAAGAATACATAGAGATTTAGATACTACAACTATATATGTAACACACGATCAAACAGAAGCTATGACAATGGCAACAAGAATAGTTCTTCTTGATAAAGGTGTTATTCAACAAGTTGGAAAACCGGAAGAATTTTATAATAGACCAAACAATATATTTGTAGCTAAATTTATAGGATCACCAACGATGAATATTATGGAAGGTCATATTAGAAATGGGCATTTTATATCTGATTCGGAAGAAATAGTAATTAAAGCTAATGAAATAGATAGAGAGAGATTGAAAGATTATGAAGGGAAAAAAGTTTCATTAGGTATTAGATCTGAAAGATTTATGAGTGGAAAAGAACATGAAAATAGATTCAAAGCAGTTATAGAAGTTGTGGAAATGTTAGGTAAAGAAAAATCACTTTATGTTAAATTGAGTGATGGAACATCATTAGTAATAACTATGCCAGGACATTATAACTATGAACCAGGAGAGGAACATAATTTTGGATTTGACACAGAAGCATTACATTTCTTTGATGAAAATGGAGATAGAATATAGTAAAAGATTTTAAAAATTATATAAATTTAAAATAATATGGAGAGGATAAGAATTTTCTTATCCTTTTAAATTCTAAGTAATAATTTATGTCGTTAAATAATTTATAATTGAATAAAAACTGATGAAAATTCAAATGCTTGACAATTATATTAATTAATGATATAAATTTTTATAATTGTATATTTAGATTAAGTGGAAGAAAAATAAAAAAATGAAAGAAAGGAGAAAATTATAGTTATATAAAATTTATGTAATTATAGTTAAGTAATAGATGAACAAAAAAATATTATTTATAATAGGCTCATTTAGGGAAAATTCGTTTCACGAGACAATAGCAGAAAATGTAAAACAGTTAATTGGGAATAGAGCCGAAGTAAAAGTATTGAATTATAAAAATATACCTTTATATAATCAAGATTTAGAAATAAATGGTGGAGTTTCTGAAGTTAATGAATTAAGAAAATATGTTCAAGAGTTTGATGGTATTTGGATTTTTTCGCCAGAATATAATGGACAAATTCCTGGAATATTAAAAAATGTATTAGATTGGTTATCAAGATCGTTAGATTCAAATAATAGTAGAGGGAAATCGGCAGTTCATCAAAAACCTGTTACAATAACTGCAGGAGCTGGGGCACCCAAAGCACCAAATGTTAGAAGAAATTTAGCAGAATTATTACCTTTTATGAGAATGAGTTTAATTTATGGAGAAGGAGTAGGACTTACATTTACAGCAGATACTTGGAATACAGGAATATTTAGACCTTCAATAGAAGAATTGACAGAATTAAATAAGCAAGTAGAAGAATTTTTAACTGCTTTATAAATAAGATTATAACAAAAATAGGATATAAATTTTAAAATATTAAAAAATATATTTCATAAAAGTATGACACGTTGAGTTACAATTTACAGACAATATAAAATTTTTAAAAAAAGCTTGACAAAAGAAAAAAAATAGTATAGAATAAAGGAGTCAATTTGTGTAATTGGCAATAAATTTATGAAATATAACCAAAGACAGTAGGTAGATGAAATCTATAAACCCTACCGAGGTAAGATTTAACAGTATAAAATATAAATATATATAGTTAGATATTCAACCTCTGGGCTTATTGTTTTTGATTCAGAGGTTTTTATTATGAGGAGGTGAAGAAATTGCCAGCACAATCTAAATTAGAAGCAGTACAACAGTTGACTGCTAAATTAAAAGATGCTAAAGCAATGGTATTCGTTGATTATAGAGGAATCAGCGTTAATGAAGATACTGAATTAAGAAAAAATGCTAGAGAAGCAGGAGTAGAATACTTTGTAGCTAAAAATAGATTAATGAAAATAGCTTTAAAAGAAGTAGGTATCGAAACGAACTTTGATGATTTATTAGAAGGAACTACATCATTTGCTATTGGATATGAAGATGGAGTTGCACCTTCAAAATTAGTTTTTGATTTTGGTAAAAAATTAAAAGATAAATTAGTTATCAAAGGTGGAATGTTAGAATCTGAAAGAGTAGATGTTTCTACAGTTGAAGCGTTAGCACAATTACCTTCAAGAGACGAAATGTTAGGAATGATCGCTTACGGATTATTATCACCAGTAAGAATGTTAGCAGTTGGATTATCTAACTTAGCTGATAAAGTTGCGACAGGTGTATCTGCAGTGGAGGAAACTCCAGCAGTTGAAGTAGCAGAATAGTTACTTAAAAAAATAAAAAATAAAAATAAAAGAAAAAATAGGAGGATTAAGAATAATGGCATTCAATAAAGAACAATTTATAGAAGACTTAAAAGCTATGTCTGTATTAGAATTAAAAGAAGTTGTAGAAGCAATAGAAGAAACGTTTGGAGTATCTGCACAACCAGTAGCAGTTGCAGGAGCAGCAGCAGGAGCAGCAGCAGTTGAAGAAAAAACTGAATTTGATGTAATCTTAGTATCTCCAGGAGGAGCTAAATTAGCAGTAATTAAAGAAGTAAGAGGAATAACTGGATTAGGATTAAAAGAAGCTAAAGAATTAGTTGAAGCTGGTGGAAAAGCAGTTAAAGAGGGAGTTTCTAAAGAAGAAGCAGAAGCTTTAAAAGCACAATTAGAAGGTGCAGGAGCAACTGTAGAATTAAAATAATAACTTGCCAAATTATGGTAAAAGGCACTCTTTTAGAGAGAGTGTCTTTTTCCACTATTAAAAGCAGAAGGTATTGTTTAGGGCTTAAAAAGCACTAATGACAAAGAGTTTTAAAATGTTCGGGACATTTCTTTGTTGTATTAATTTTTATAAAAATAGAATAAAGAATTATGTTCTTTGTATAGGAGGAATTTTTTAAATGAGTAAACTTATTGAAAGATATAGTTTTGGGAAAATAGCAGATAGAGGAGAAATGCCACATTTTTTAGAATTTCAAGTAAATTCTTATGAAGATTTCTTGCAATCAAAAATACCGCCTCAAAAAAGAGAAAATAAGGGATTTGAAGCAATTTTTAATGAAATTTTCCCAATAGAATCAAGTAATGGATTACTAAAATTAGAATATTTATGGTATGAAATTCATGATAATGATGAACCATTAAATGATGAATTGGAATGTAAAAAAAGAGGGAAAACTTATTCGGGACAATTAAAAGTAAGACTTAAATTGACAAATAAAAGAACCCAAGAAATTCAAGAAACTTTAGTTCATTTTGGAGATATACCTCTAATGACTGAACAAGCAACGTTTGTAATAAATGGAGCAGAAAGAGTCGTTGTATCGCAATTACATAGATCTCCAGGAATAACATTTAATAAAGAAGGAAATATTCAAACAGGAAAAGATGTATTTATTGGGAAAATTATTCCGTACAAAGGAACATGGTTAGAATTTGAAACTGATAAAAATGATATTTTAAATGTAAAAATTGATAGAAGAAAGAAAGTTTTAGCTACAATATTTTTAAAAGCAGTTGATTTCTTTATGACAAATTCAGAAATTATGGAAGAATTTTTTGAACAAAAAGAAATTAATTTATCAGAAAGTTTTTCAAAATATTCAGGAGAAGAATTGTATGATATTTTAAAAGCCAAATTAGAGGGTAGTTTTTCTGTTGAAGACATTTTGGATGAAGAAACAGGAGAATATATTGTTGAAGCTGAGGAATTAATAGATCATATTGTTGTTGAAAAAATAATTGAAAATAAATTAGATAAAATAGTAATTTGGGAAGTTAAGCCTGAAGATAGAATAATAGCAAATTCATTAATACATGACACTACAAAAAATAATGATGAAGCAGTAGTAGAAGTATTTAGAAAATTAAGACCTGGAGATTTAGTAACTGTTGAAAGTGCGAGATCGTTAGTAAAACAAATGTTCTTTAATCCACAAAGATATGATTTAGCTGATGTTGGAAGATATAAAATAAATACACGATTAAAATTAGATGTTCCAGCAGATGAGATTGTTTTAACTAAAGAAGATGTTATGGCAACGATTGAATATGTAAAAAGATTATTTGCAGGAGAAGGAAGCACAGATGATATAGACAGTTTATCAAATAGAAGAGTTAGAGGTGTTGGAGAGTTATTGTCTATTCAAATAAAAGGTGGAATGTTGAGAATGGCTAAAATGGTTAAAGAAAAAATGACTATTCAAGATATTACTACATTAACACCACAAAGTTTATTGAATACAAAACCTTTAAATGCTTTAATTAATGAATTTTTCGGAAGTGGACAATTATCTCAATTTATGGATCAGTCAAATCCATTAGCAGAATTGGCCCACAAAAGAAGAATATCAGCGTTAGGACCAGGTGGATTATCAAGAGAAAGAGCAGGATTTGAAGTGCGTGACGTACACGATTCTCATTATGGTAGAATTTGTCCAATAGAAACTCCAGAAGGACCAAACATTGGATTAATTAACTCGTTGACAACTTATGGTAAAGTAAATAAATATGGATTTATAGAAACTCCATTTGTAGTAGTGAAAAATGGTAAAGCAGATGTAAATGACATTAGATATATGGCAGCTGATGAAGAATTAGGATTATTTATTGCACAAGCAGATACGCCTATAGATGAAAAAGGAAACTTTTTAACTAATGAGGTTGTATGTAGATATAATGAAGAAATTGTGCATGTTGGGAAAGAAAAAGTTGATTTATTAGATATTTCACCTAAACAGTTAGTGTCAGTATCAGCAGGGCTAATTCCATTCTTAGAACATGATGATGCGAATAGAGCGTTAATGGGATCAAATATGCAACGTCAAGCAGTACCTTTATTAAAAACAGAAGCACCTTATGTAGGAACAGGATTAGAAAGAAAAGTTGCAATAGATTCGGGAGCAGTAGTTATATCAAAAGTTAATGGAACAGTAACTTATGTAGATGCAAGAAAAATTGTTGTAACAGATAAGGATGGTATTGAACATTCGCATAGATTATTAAACTTTGAAAAATCTAACTCATCAATGTGTTTACATCAAAAACCATTGGCAGACTTAGGACAAAAAGTTAAAAAAGGAGATGTAATTGCAGATGGACCATCAACAGCTGGTGGAGATTTAGCATTAGGAAAAAATATTTTATTAGCATTTATGCCTTGGGAAGGATATAACTTTGAGGATGGAATTTTAATTTCTGAAAGATTAAGAAAAGATGATGTATTTACATCATTACATATTGAAGACTTTGAAATTGAAGCTAGAACTACTAAATTAGGTGATGAAGAAATTACAAGAGAAATACCAAATGTATCAGAAGAAGCGTTAAGAAATTTAGATGAAAATGGTATAATAAGAATAGGATCTTATGTTACTCCAGATGATATTTTAGTAGGAAAAGTAACACCAAAAGGAGAAAGTGAACCTCCAGCAGAAGAGAAATTATTAAGAGCAATTTTTGGAGAAAAAGCTAAAGATGTTAGAGATACTTCATTAAGATTACCACATGGGGTAAAAGGAACAGTTGTTGATGTATTAGAATTAACAAAAGAAAATGGAGATGACTTAAAAGCTGGTGTAAACAAAGTTGTAAGAATTTATATAGCAGAAAAAAGAAAAATAATGGTTGGAGATAAAATGTCAGGAAGACATGGTAATAAAGGGGTTGTATCAAGAGTATTACCAGTTGAAGATATGCCTCATTTAGAAAATGGAACTCCGATAGATGTATGTTTAAATCCGTTAGGGGTACCTTCTCGTATGAACATAGGACAAGTATTAGAGGTGCATTTAGGATTAGCAATTGGAGATATAGATAAATATATTGCCACTCCTGTATTTGATGGAGCAAAAGAACAAGATGTAAAAGAGTATTTAGAACAGGCCGGATATAGTAAAACTGGAAAAGTTAAATTAATTGATGGAAGAACAGGACAACCATTTGACAATCCTGTAACTGTTGGAAGAATGTACATGTTAAAACTTCATCATTTAGTTGAAGACAAAATGCATGCTAGAGCGATTGGACCTTATTCATTAGTTACACAACAACCACTTGGAGGTAAAGCTCAATTTGGTGGACAAAGATTAGGAGAAATGGAAGTTTGGGCACTTGAAGCATATGTAGCATCTAGTATTTTACAAGAAATGTTTACTGTTAAATCAGATGATATAAGTGGAAGAACTAAAACTTATGAAGCGATAGTTAAAGGACAAGAAATGCCTGAAGCTGATGCACCAGAATCATTTAGAGTATTAATAAGAGAGTTTCAATCATTAGGATTGGATGTAACTCTTTATGATAAAGATGGAGAAACGATAGATTTAGATAAAAACTTAGATGCTTAATTGTATACTAAAAATTAAAATATAAATAGAAATAAACTAACTTTAAATACGATTAAGATTAGTTAAAAATTAGTATTGAGGAGGCTCTTATTAATGAGTATAAGAGATTTTGATAGTATTCAAATTAGACTAGCTTCACCAGAAAAAATTGAAGAATGGTCATTTGGAGAAATAACAAAGGCAGAAACAATAAATTATAGAACATTAAAACCTGAAATGGATGGATTATTTTGTGAAAAAATATTTGGACCATCAAAAGATTATGAATGTTCGTGTGGTAAATATAAGAGAATGAGATATAAAGGTATGACTTGTGAAAAATGTGGTGTTGAAGTAACAACATCTAAAGTTAGAAGAGAAAGAATGGGTCATATTAAGTTAGCTACTCCTATAGCTCATATTTGGTATTCTAAAGGTACTCCAAATAAAATGAGTTTATTATTAAATATTAGTACAAAAGAATTAGAAATGGTATTATATTTCTCAAGATATATTGTAACTGATCCAGGAGAAACTGATTTACAAAAAGGACAGATATTAACTGATAGAGAATATAAATTATATGAGAAAGAATATAAAAATGGATTTACAGCTAAAATGGGAGCAGAAGGTGTATTAAAATTATTAGAAGAAATAGATTTAAAAGAACTTGAAACTGAACTAGAAAATGAAATGGAAACTGTAAATTCTTCACAAAAAAGAAAAAAAACAATAAAAAGATTAAAAATAGTTAGAGATTTAATTGCTTCAAATAATAGACCAGAATGGATGATTTTAACTGTTTTACCTGTAATGCCTGCAGATTTAAGACCTATGGTTCAGTTAGATGGAGGAAGATTTGCAACTTCTGACTTAAATGATCTTTATAGAAGAGTTATAAATAGAAATATTAGATTACAAAAATTGATGTCAATTAAAGCTCCAGAAATTGTAATTAAAAATGAAAAAAGAATGTTACAAGAAGCAGTTGATGCATTAATTGATAATGGTAGAAGAGGAAAACCTGTAGTTACTCAAAATAATAGAGAATTAAAATCGTTGTCAGACATGTTAAAAGGGAAACAAGGAAGATTTAGACAAAATTTATTAGGAAAAAGGGTAGATTATTCAGGAAGATCGGTTATAGTAGTAGGACCAAGTTTGAAAATGAATCAATGTGGATTACCTAAAAAAATGGCATTGGAATTGTATAAACCGTTTTTAATGAGAGAATTAGTTAAAAGAGAATTAGCTTCAAATATTAAAGTTGCCAAAAAAATGGTAGAAGAAGAAGATGAAAATGTATGGGAATTAATTGAAGAAATTATAAAAAATCATCCTGTTTTATTAAACAGAGCACCGACATTACATAGATTATCAATTCAAGCATTTGAACCAATATTAATTGAAGGAAAAGCTATAAGATTACATCCGTTAGTATGTTCGGCGTTTAATGCTGACTTTGATGGAGACCAAATGGCTGTTCATTTAGTTTTATCTCAAGAAGCACAAATGGAAGCAAAATTATTAATGTTAGCTACAAATAATATAATTGCACCTTCAAGTGGAAAACCAATAGCAGTACCTTCACAAGATATGGTTATGGGATGTTATTATATGACTAAAGATAAAAAAGGTGCTAAAGGAGAAGGAAAAATATTCTCAAATAAAAATCAATTAATAACTGCATATCAAACTGGGCAAATAGATACTCATGCGATTGTAAAAGTTAGAATTGATGGAGAAATGATTGAAACAACTCCAGGAAGATTAGTATTTAACACAATGTTACCTAAAGAAGTTAGAAATTATGATGTAACTTTTGGTAAAGGTCAATTAGGAAAATTAATTGCAGATTTATATAAAAAATTTGGATTTGAAAAAACTTCAAAATTAATAGATGATATTAAAGATTTTGGATTCCATCATGGAACATTAGCAGGAATTACAGTTGGAATTGAAGATTTAGAAATACCGGAAACTAAAAAAGGAATTTTAGAGCAAGCTGAAAAAGAGGTTACTGAAATAGATGAATTGTATAAAACTGGAGAAATTATAGATGCTGAAAGATATAGAAGAACAGTAGCTATATGGTCAGAAGCAGTAGATAAAGTAACTAAAGATATGATGAACAATCTTGATGAATTTAACCCAGTTTATATGATGGCAAATTCAGGTGCCAGAGGGTCAATCGCACAAATGAGACAATTAGGTGGTATGAGGGGACTTATGGCGAATACGCAAGGTCAAATTATTGAAATGCCTATTAAAGCAAACTTTAGAGAAGGACTTAATATTTTAGAATTCTTTATGTCATCACACGGAGCAAGAAAAGGATTAGCGGATACAGCATTAAGAACTGCCGATTCAGGATATTTAACTCGTAGATTAGTAGATATTTCACATGAGGTAATTGTAAATCATGAAGATTGTGGTTGTGAGCATGGAATTGTAGTTTCTGATTTAGTTAAATCAGGAAATGTGATTGAAAAATTAAGTGAAAGAATTTATGGAAGAACTTTAGCTAAAGATTTAGTTCACAATGGAGAAGTTATTGCAACTAGAAATACTTTAATTGATGATGAATTAAATGCTAAAATTGAAGCGTTAGAAATTAGAGAAGTTGAAATTAGAACACCTTTAACATGTAAATTAGAAAAAGGTGTATGTAGAAAATGTTATGGATTAGATTTATCAAATCATAAAGAAATTTTAAAAGGGGAAGCAGTAGGAGTTATTGCAGCTCAATCAATTGGAGAGCCAGGAACACAACTTACAATGCGTACTTTCCATACGGGAGGTGTTGCGACTGCAGCTTCTGTACAATCAGATTATAAAGCAGACATATCTGGAAAAGTTAAATTGAAAGACATTACATTATTAACAAATGAAAAAGGTGAAGAAATAGTTGTTTCACAAACTGGTAGAATAATTATAGGGAAATATAGATATGAAGTACCATCAGGTGCCACTTTAAAAGTGAAAGATGGAGATTCAGTTAAAAAAGGACAAATATTGGTAGAATTTGATCCATATCAAGTTCCAATAATAACAGCAGAATCTGGAAAAGTTGAATTTAGAGATATTTATGTTAAAGAAAATATTGATCCTAAATATGGTGTTACTGAAAGAATAGCAATTAAGCCAGTTGAAAATAGTGAAGTAAATCCAAGAATAATCGTATATGGTAAGAAAAATGAAAAAGTAGCAGAGTATAATATTCCATATGATGCTTATTTAATGG
>CALHVR010000025.1 GCA_938037005.1 uncultured Leptotrichiaceae bacterium
TAGTATATAAAATTATAAAAATATGATATAATCCAGTCTGAGTGTAAGCAAGAACTTATTAACTAAAATTGGAGAGGGAAAAATGGAAAATAATAATGAAAAAGAAATTCAAGCGTTAAAAGATGAAATAGAAAAATTAGAAAGAGAATTACAAAGAAAAAAAGAAATTGAAGAACTGGAAAAGAAAAAAAGAGAATTGGAAGAAGAATTAAAAAAATCTAATGAGCAAGAAAAAAATGAAAAAGAAACTTTAGAAGATTCAAAAAAAGAAAATTCAAAAAATACAACTGAAAGAGTATTTAAAATTTTTGGAGAAGAAGAAAATAAAAATGAAAAAACGGAAATTTTAAATGATGAGATAGAAGAGGAAAAAGAAGAAGAAAAAGAAATTGAAGAAAATATAGAAAATAATTTTGAAAATTATGAAAGTGAAGATGAATTAGAAAACGAAGAAACTGAAGAAGATGAATATTATACGGTTGAAGAATATGAAAAAATAAAAAAACAAAGGAAACTAATTATATTAATTGTAGTTGTTGTAATACTTTCATTTTCATTAATTTTTTTCGGTATGAGTATAAATAACGCTAGAAAAGATAAAGAAAAATTAAAACAAGAAATAGAGAAAGTTCAACAAGAAGCAGAAGAAAAAGCTACTAAAGAGGCAGAAGCAAAAGCAAAAAGAGAAATGGAAGAAAAACTTCAAGAAGAAGTTGAAAAAATGAAAATAGAGGAAGCAGCAAAAACTGTGAATAAAGCTGAAGTTGATAAAACATTGGATAATTTAGCAAAAAGTAAAGATTTAGATAAATTAGTTGAAAAAGCAAAAGAAACAGGAAAAACAGTTGATGAATTGTTAGAACAAAAAGATAAAGCCGTAAATGTATTGGATACGGTAGGGGAGACAGTAAATAATATTTTAGATAATGTTTTCAAATTTGTAAATAATATGATTGGAAATAGTGAAGATGATAAAAATGATACAAGTCAAGAAAAAAAAGGTAAATAATATTATAAATTATATACTACTTTAAACAATATATATATATAATAAATATAATATAGTAAAAATAGTGAAAAAATCTTGACTTTTTTGCGAATATTTATTATATTTGCAGTTGGGAAAGAAAAAGTATTCTCAATAAAATTTAGGAGGAAAAAATGACAGCAAGTGTAGCTTTAAACAC
Organism: uncultured Leptotrichiaceae bacterium; assembly: GCA_938037005.1. Classification (GTDB taxonomy): domain Bacteria; phylum Fusobacteriota; class Fusobacteriia; order Fusobacteriales; family Leptotrichiaceae; genus CALHVR01. Next base: position 1,188 of record CALHVR010000025.1, read on the forward strand.
AATTAATTATCAAACAATGTTGTTTGGTTTCTTAGGAGGATTAGGACTGTTTCTATTTAGTATAAAATATATGGGAGACGGTCTTCAAATGAGTGCTGGAGATAGATTACGTGATATTTTAGATAAATATACCACATCACCTTTTTTAGGAGTTTTAGTAGGAATTTTAGTGACTGCACTTATTCAATCAAGTTCAGGAACATCAGTTATAACGATAGGACTTATAGCAGCAGGATTATTAACTTTACGGCAAGGTATTGGAATTATAATGGGAGCAAATATAGGGACTACTATAACTTCCTTTATAATAGGATTTAATATAACACAATATTCGTTACCAATACTGTTTTTAGGAGCATTTTGTTTATTCTTTATTAAAAATGAAAAAGTAAATAATTTTGGGAGAATTGCTTTTGGATTTGGTGGAATTTTTTATGCTTTAACTTTGATGTCAGACGCAATGTATCCGTTAAGATATTTACCAGAATTTAAAGTTTTAATGGTAAATTTAAGTAAAAATCCAATATTGGGAATTGGAATAGGGACATTTTTAACTATGGCAGTTCAAGCATCAAGTGCAACTATAAGTATTTTACAAAGTATTTATAATGATAATTTGATTCAGTTACATGCAGCATTACCTGTATTATTTGGAGATAATATTGGAACAACAATAACGGCGATAATAGCAGTTTTAGGATCATCAGTTGCAGCTAAAAGAATGGCAGCAGCACATGTTATGTTTAATCTTATTGGAACAATAATTTTTACAATTTTATTAATTCCATTTACGATGTATGTAGGAACAATGTCTAAAATTTTAGGATTAAATCCAAAAATGACAATAGCATTTGCACATGGTTCGTTCAATGTGGCGACAACAATATTATTATTTCCTTTTATTGGCTTTTTAGAAAAATTAGTAACAAAATTAATTAGAGAAAGTAATGAAGAAAAAGAAGAAAAAATTAACCCATTAGATTTAGGTTTAATTAATACACCGGCAATAGCATTAAGTCAAGTTAAATTAGAAATGTTTAATATGACAAGATTAGCTACAGAAAATTTAAAAAATGCTGTATTCTTTTTCCATTCAAGAGAAGAAAAAGATTCTAAAAAAGTTATAAAAATTGAAGATAAGATAAATTCGTATGATCAAGAAATCACAAAATATTTATCAATTTTATCAAGAGAAAATATTGGAGAAAAAGAAGCTGAAGAAATAAGTATTTTACTTGATATGTGTAGGGACATTGAAAGAATCGGAGATCATGCGCATGGGATTGTTAAAGATGTAAATTATGAAATTAAGAAAAATTTGATTTATTCAGAAGCAGCACATGAAGAAATGGATAAATTATTATCAATTTCAGTAGAATTAATTGAAAATGCAATGATAGCGTTAAGAAATTCTGATAAAGAAAAAGCTATTGAAGTATTTGACTTACATAATAAATTATATGCAAAAGAGAAAAGTGTTAGAAAAGCACATATTAAAAGAGTCAGCGAAGGATCATGTGATTTACAAGCAGGATTATATTATATAGATGTTATATCTCATTTTACAAGAGTGGGAGATCATGCTAGAAATGTAGTTGAAAAATCTTTAGAAAATAGATTGTAAGCCCTGTAAATACTGGGTTGTTGAAAGTGCTAAGAATTTTTATATTCTTGGCTTTTTTATTTTCAATGTATAAATTTAATATCTAAGAATAAAATAATTACAGCTCCAGAATATTTTTTTCTATCCAGTTTGTTGGTATATGTTCTCTTTTAACAAAAATATTAAATTATGGAGTTTATAGAAATTTTGAGAATGTTAAATGATGTTTTGAAACCTATAAATACAATTCTGTTGATTTTAAATTTGATAAAATTAAATAAAAAAATAGCTCTTTAGTAAAATTTAAAGAGCTGAGAATTTATCAGAGTTTTTAATTCAATAGAATTGCACATCATAAACCAAAAAAAGTCAAGGAGAATTTTATGGCAAGAGGTAGAGCAAGATCAACACTATATCCTAGAACTATTAGAGCTAGTATAAGATTATCTGAAGATGAAGTAAGAATGATAGAAGAATGTATAGAAAAACTAGGAACTAATAGAAGCGATATTATATCAAAAGGAATAAAAGAAATTTATAAAAAAACAATAGGATAATTATTTTAATCACAGTCAGATTTAATTGATTGTGATTTTTTTATAAATAGAATTGTTAAAGAATAAGAGAGAAATATAAAAAAAGGAGATGTTAAGTAATGATAAGATCGGAAATGATAGGAGGTAAAGAAAAGCCTTACAGAATAGGATTTATTTTATACGAGATATCAAAAGGAAATTTAATTATATAAATGCCACACTTTAAAAAAATACACAAGTTTAAATAAATTATTAATTGATGTAAACGATTCAATGTTAGGACTTAATAATGGTGACTCGTTAATGGTGGAAGCTAAAGCAGCACTACAACAAGAAAATACATTGACTAGAAGAACAGAAGTTTTACCATTAGATGCAACTATTTCTGGGATAATTAAAAAAATTGATGGGATAAAAATTAAATCAGGTGCTAAAATTGAAAGTAATTTTGAATTATCAGTAAATTACTATAAATTGAGAATAGGTGGGAGAACTGTTGTTGAATTAGATGTATTTAATAGAATATCAAATGTAAATGATAAAACAAACGACACAATAAGAAGAATATTAGGATTATTATAGGAGGAAAGATGGAAACAATAGAATTAACACAAGAATATACTTTTGGAGCAAAAACTTATAAAGAATTTGAAATAAATTTTGACTCTTTAATTGGAAGAGATTTAATCTTATTAGAAAATGAATATAAAGAAAGAGCAAAGAGATCAATTTTAAAAGAACAAGAAGACGCGTGGTATATAACAGTAGCAAGTAAAGTATTAGATATTAAATATGGGGACTTATTAAAATTAAAAGCTAAAGATTTTGTTAAGTTAGTAATGGCTGTTAAAGTTTTTTTAGTGGGTTCAGAGGACGAGACGGAGAAAGAAGAAGCTACGATAACAGAAGAGTAGAAGTATTAATTTTATTAGACATAGTAACAGGAATATTAGAAGCTCTTAATATGTCAAATGACTATACAAGTTCATTAAATATAAGTTACGACACACTTATGAGTTGTAGCTTATATGAACTTCAATATTGGTGTGATAAGGCAAGAGAAAAGATGGAGCGAGCTGAAGCCATTAGCAGAAAAGAATAAATAAAAAAGAGCCTTTTGGCTCGGTATCCTTAATATAAAAATATTTTTATATAAGATTAAAAATCATTGATTAAAATATATAAAAATTGAAAAAAAGCAATAACGATAGCTAAAGTAAATACTATAGCAGCAATACCTCCTAAACTATAACAGATAATTCCAAAGGCGATTAAAAATAAAGCTATTATTATCACATAAGGAGCTGTGATAATAGTTAACAAAGTAACAACAAAGATAGAAAATATAGTTTTAAGGGTTGTCCATAAAAATTTTAATATTGATTTAAAAATTAAACATAGAATCTCTTTATTCATAAAAATCACCTTTAAATATTTATTTTATAAGATTATACCACAAAAAAATTAAAAATGAAAAGAGTTGAGAAATATGGCTAAAGAAATGATTTTAACTATAGGAATTGATGTTGCCGCAACTGGACTTAAACAATTATATGGAAGATTAGTTGCCGGGAATGCCGCAACTAAATCACAAAAAAAAGTATTTGAGCAATTAGGATTAGATGCTCAGCAAGTAGCAAAAAGTATGGTAAATGATGGAGAAGGAACAATAATAAGAGTGCTTGAAAGAATAAAACAATTACCTAAACATTTACAAGCAGCAACGATAAAACAATTATTTGGAGATGAAGCATTAGATTCTATAACTGGACTAAGTGAAAAAGTAGGAGATTTAAAGAAAAACTTAGAAGGTGCAAAATCGGAGATGTCAGCAAATGCAGTTGAAAAAGAATATGCGAATAGAATGGATACACTTGCAAATACATTGAAAGTATCGAAAAATAAAGTTATGAACTCTTTAGCTAAAGTTGGAGAAGCGTTAGCACCAACAATAAATAAAATATTAGAGTGGTTATCACCTTTACTAGATAAATTCTTTAAATGGATTGAAAAAAATCCAGAATTAACATCAGGGATAATGAAAATAGTAGGAGCGTTTTCTATATTAAGTATAATGCTGGGGGGATTTCAATATTTATTAACGCCGTTATTAAGATTATTTAATTCATTTAATACTATTTTTGAAACAATAAAAATTTTTAAATTTGGAAAATGACAATTAAATAATGACTGTGAAAAAATAAGAGTTGACAATTATTCTTTTATAGTTTACAATGTAAACATAAAGGAGAGTGTAATTATATGTCAGTAATTTCAATTAGATTTAACGATGAAGAAGAAAATATTGTAAAAAAATATGCAAAAGCAAAGGGATTTTCTTTATCACAATTGATAAAAGAAACTTTAATAGAAAAAATAGAAGAAGAATATGATTTAGAAATTTGTAAAGAATATTTAGAAGCTAAAAAAGAAGGTAATTTAGTAACAATTCCATTTGAGGAGGCAGTTAAAGAATGGGATTTAGGATAGAAATTTCAGAAAAATTAAATAAAAAAATAAAGAAAATGGATAAAAATATTCAAAAACTAATTTATTCATATATTGTAAAAAATTTAAAAGATACTGAAAATCCTAGAAGATACGGAAAGCCTTTAAAAGGTAATTTGAGTGGACTTTGGCGATATAGAATAATGGATTATAGATTAATTGTTGACATTCAAGACGATAAATTAGTTATAGTTGCAATTGATATCGCACATAGAAAAGAAATTTATAAATAATTATTTAAATCACAGTTATTAATTTGATTGTGATTTTTTGATATTTAAAAAGAATAAAAGATAAAAAATGAATAAATTAGTAGAAATGTATATAAAAAATAAAGTGTATGATTTTATAAGAAAGTCAATTTATAAAATCGAGATAGTAAAAAAAGAGAAACTGGTGTAAAAAGTTTCAAAAATTAAAGGACAATTTATGGGATTAAGCTGAAAAATGGATTGTGAAAGAAAAAATAGAGATTTTATTGAGAATGAATATGAAAAAAAGTGTTATTACAAAAGAGATTGGAATTAGTGAAAGAACAATGTATAATTACATAAATTCAGGATTATTTTTAAATATAAATAAATCACATCTTCTATATAATAAAAAAGATAAATTGATGAAATCTAAAGAAAAAAGTATAATAAAAAAGATGGAAGAAGTATAGGGGAAAGAGAAATAAAGTATTTTTATGCTTATAGTTATTGCCTGGGGGAAAAGCAAAACAAAGATTGAAAGAGACTTATAATGTAGGACAGGCTTCAAGAGTGGCAGGAGTTACACCTGCAGATATTTTAGTATTGTTAATGTATTTAGAAGGAGTTTTGAGTAATTAAAAAATTAAGAGAGCAGAAAAAACTCTCTTTTTATATTATCTAAATTTTATCATAAGATATTTTTTCTCAGGCTGGGTTATAATTTCTAATATTTCAAATCCGAGTTTTTTATATAATTTTATTGCATTTATATTGTAGGTAAATACATTTAATGTAATAGAATGTATATTTTTATTTTGGAAAATGAAATTTATAAACTCAGTTAAAGCTATTGTTCCTAAACCTTTTCCAGTAAGTAAAGGATTTATAAGAAATCGTCCAATATGAATATTATTATTTTCTTCTCTTATTTTTTGGATAATTCCAATAAATTCCTCATTAGAAAAAATAGAGTAAATATTCTGGAAATTAAATTCTTCTAATGTTAAAGGGAAATTTAAATTTGCTCCAGCCCATTGATTAAGAAAAATTTGATTATAAGAATTAGTCCAGTTAATCACAGTTTGCTTATCTGAATTAGTTATATTAGCTTTTATAACAATATTATTATTCATTTTTAAGTCTCCATTAATATATTTTATTGAATAATAACATCTTTACAGAAAAAAATCAAAAATATTTTGTAAATTGTAAAATAAAGTGTCACACTTTGATAAAAAAAGAACCATAATATAATTTTCTATGGCA
>CALHVR010000026.1 GCA_938037005.1 uncultured Leptotrichiaceae bacterium
AAGCTCAAATTGCTGAAAAATTAGGAGAGTTAGGAGATACAACATTTGAACTTGGAAATTTAAAAATTGATTATGATGGGAAAAGTTTTGTTCCATTTAGTGAGCTAAAATCGTTAAAAAGAGAAGTTGTTATTGAATTAGAAAAAAAACTTTTAGAATCATATAGAAGAGTAGCTCCTGAAAGAAAAAAATATACTTTTTCAAATCCAGAAATAAAGCCAACACCAATATTTTCAGCATTAGTTTCAAATGAAGAGCAAGAAAAAGCATGTCGTGAAATGGGAATTACCAAAATTTATTATAAGCAGTATGATGTTGCAAAAGAGAAAAATTTACATATGAAAGATAAGATAAAAGTGGGGACTAACTTAGCTTCAAATATGTATCAAGCAATTATGGGAGAAAAAGTTGGAGCTAAAGGGCAGTCGCTTGATTGGAATTTGAATGTTTTTAATAATCACACATTAAATTTATTTGCAACAAGTTTCCCAAATATAGAAACTGTATTTTTATCGCCAGAATTGAATTACAAACAATTACGTAACATAAAAAATGATAAAGTGAAAAAAGGTCTTGTTATATACGGTCATTTGAAAGGAATGTATATTGAACATACAATTTTTGAAAAGGATTATAAAGAAATAATTGGAGAACATTACGATAAATATAAGCTGGTAAAAAATGATTTAGGAAATATTGAATTATACTTAAATAAACCGATGAATTTAATTCCTAAGCTAGATGAAATTAAAGAATTAGGATTTGATGAGCTTAGATTTGATTTCATTTTTGAAAGTTACGATGAAGTAAAAAAAGTAATTAAAAGTCTTGAAACTAAAAAAGGGAATTATAATCCATATTCATTTGAAAGAGGAGTGTTCTAAAATAAAATGAAAATTAATAAAATTTTAGAAAATAAAACGAATATTGAAAAATTATATACATTGTTAGGTATTTCAATATTTATTCATTATAGTTTAGTTATTTTAGTTAGTTTGCTTATATTATTTGAAATTTTTAAAAGTGAAAGATGTAAAGCAATGTTGACAAATAAGTCGTTAATTTTAGTTCAGTTAGTGTTAAGTGGTTCAATTATAATGTCTTTAATTTATCAAAATTATTACGGTCTTATCGCAATTCCAGTACTATTTTGTATTATAGTTGGAAGATATTACGATTATGAAATAAAAAATAATGTATTTAAAATAGAGTTATTTGAGATGATATCAAAAATATCTGTCATTCCTTTTTTTACAACAGCTTTAGAATTTTTATTTACACACAAAAGGTCAGGATATTGGTTTTTTGCAAATCCTAATTATTTAGGAAGTGTTATGATGATGGCTGCACTTTCAAATTTATATTTATGGTTTGAGAAAAAAAATAAAATTAATTTAATATTATTTATTATAAATTGTATGACTGTCATGTTGACTGGTTCAAGATCAGCTATTATTGCACTTATAGTAGCGATATTTGTATTATTGTTTCAATACATAAAAAAAATATATTTTGCTATGGCAGTAGTTTTTTTATCAGGATATACAGTTGGAGTAATTCATGGAAATTTACCTTTTATAAGAATAAATAGTATTGTAAAATATTTTTGGTTAAGAATAGATATAATAAAAATGGCAGTTATAATTTTTAAAAAGACAAATTTCTTATTTGGACACGGTAATTTTTATTACTATAAATTTACGAATTATGTATATCCA
>CALHVR010000027.1 GCA_938037005.1 uncultured Leptotrichiaceae bacterium
AATTGAAAAGTAGAAAAAATAAATTTGTATACAAAAATAATGAATTGTTAAAAAAAATAGAAATGAGGAATAAAATGAGAAATTATGATGTTATTGTAATTGGAGCAGGACATGCAGGAATTGAAGCAGCATTGGCTTCAGCTAGATTGGGACTAAGCACTGCGATTTTTACAATAACTTTAGATAATATAGGAGTTATGTCTTGCAATCCATCTATAGGAGGTCCTGCAAAAAGCCATTTAGCTAAAGAAGTTGATGCTATTGGTGGTGAAATAGGAAGAAATATGGATAAAAGTTTTGTGCAAATGAGAATTTTGAATACCAAAAAAGGTCCAGCAGTAAGATCGTTAAGAGCGCAGGCTGATAGAAAAATTTATGCAAGAGAAATGAAAAAAACGATAGAAAATCAAAAAAATTTAGATACCGTTCAAGATATTGTAACAGAGTTAGTCGTTGAAAATGGTGAAATTAAAGGAATAAAAACTAAAACAGGGATGGAATTTAGTGCAAAAGCGGTAATTGTTGCAACAGGAACATTTATGGGTGGACTTTTATATATTGGAGAAAAAAGAGTTAAAGGTGGAAGAATGGGAGAGTTGTCAAGTGAAGAATTACCAGAGTCGTTGAGAAGTTTAGGATTGAAAATGAATAGATTTAAAACGGGGACATCTCCAAGAATTGACATAAGAACACTTGATTTAGCAAAATTGGAAGAACAACCAGGAGAAACAGGAGTTCCTCTTAAGTTTTCTATGCGAACACCAGATGAGGAAGTTGTTACAAAACCACAATTATCATGTTATTTGACAAGAACAAATTTGGAAAGTCATAAAATTATTTTAGATAATTTAGATAAAGCACCAATGTATAATGGAAGTATTCATAGTACAGGGCCTAGATATTGTCCGTCGATTGAAGATAAAGTAGTAAAATTTGAAGAAAAAGATAGTCATCATTTATTCTTAGAGCCAGAAGGATTTGACACGGCAGAAGTTTATATAAGTGGACTTTCAACAAGTTATCCGGCTGAATATCAACAAAAAATTGTAAATACAATAGAAGGGCTTGAGAATGCACATATTATGAGATATGGTTATGCTGTTGAATACGATATTGTTGATCCGAGTGAACTTGATTATACTTTAGAAACAAAAAAAGTGAAAGGTCTTTATTTAGCAGGACAAATAAATGGGACGAGTGGATATGAAGAAGCTGCAGCACAAGGAATTGTTGCTGGAATTAATGCAGTGTTAAAAATTAAAGGTGAAGAGCCATTTATATTAGAGAGAGAAACTTCTTATATTGGAACGATGATAGATGATTTAATAAATAAAGAATTATTTGAGCCGTACAGAATGTTTACCGCAAGATCTGAGTATAGACTTGTATTGAGAGAAGATAATGCAGATATAAGATTATCAGAAAAAGCGTATAAAATTGGACTTTTAGATAAAAAATATTATGATAAAATAGAAACGAAAAAGAAAAATGTATTTGAAACTATAAAAAATCTTGAAAATATAAAGTTAGGAAGTAGTAATACAAGACTTATGGAAGTTTTAGAAAAATACGATGAATCGTTAAAAAGTGGAACGACATTAAAAGAAATTTTAAGACGACCAAAAGTTACTTATGCCGATATAAAATACATTGCTGCAATCATTGAAAATATACCTAATTTAACCTTTGATGATGAAACAGAATATCAAATAGAGGTACAAGTGAAATATGAAGGATATATAGCAAAAGCTATGCAAATAATGAATAAACAGAAAAAACTTGATGATAGGAAAATACCAAAAGATTTTGATTATGATAAAATGCAAGGAATTACAAGAGAAGCAAAACAAAGATTGAAAGAGAAAAAACCCTATAATGTAGGACAGGCTTCAAGAGTGGCAGGAGTTACACCTGCAGATATTTCAGTATTGTTAATGTATTTAGAGGGAGTTTTAAGTAATTAAAAAAAGAAAGGGGAGAATAATATGGCAGTATTAGCTAGGAATAAAAAGGCTTTTCACGATTACTTTATTGAAGAAAAGTATGAAGTGGGAATAGAGCTTATTGGAACTGAGGTAAAATCGATTAAAGCGGGGAAAGTGAGTATAAAAGAAAGTTTTGTTAGAATTATAAAAAACGAAGTATTTGTAATGAATATGCATGTAACTCCATATGAATTTGGGAATATAAATAACGAATCTGAAACGAGAGTTAGAAAATTATTATTGAAACGAAAAGAAATAGAAAAAATAGCTCAAAAAATAAAAGAGCAAGGTTATACAATAATGCCGTTATCAATTTATACAAAGCAGAGATTGGTAAAGATGGAAATTGGTCTAGCTAAAGGGAAAAAACTTTATGATAAAAGAGAAGATTTAAAACGAAGAGATCAAGATAGAGAGATACGAAAAATTCAAAAAGATATTTCAAGATATTAAAATTTATTAACATTTTTTGTGGGAAATTTTTTATAAAATGTGGATAAATGTGGAAAAGTATGTGGATAAGTGCAAAAGTATGCACATAATATACAATTTTTGATTAGTAATTAAGAGAAAAAAATAACATTGTGCAATAAAATTAATAAATTTTTTTACAAAATAAAAGAAGTAACTGAAAAAATATTTTTAAAATAAATAGAAATATGTTAAAATAAAGTATAAAAATAGAAAGGAGAAGCTATTTTCTTATATTTTAAGTAAAATAGTTGAAAAAATATGAATATAATATTATTTGGAGCACCGGGAGCAGGGAAAGGAACTCAAGCGAAAGAATTAATAGCAAAATACAATATTCCTCAAATTTCAACAGGAGATATTTTAAGAGGAGCGATTGCAGCTAAAACTCCTTTAGGATTAGAAGCTAAAAAATTAATGGATCAAGGGCAATTAGTATCAGACGAAATTGTAAACGGATTAGTTGAAGCTAGATTGCAAGAAGCTGATTGTGAAAAAGGATTTATTTTAGATGGGTTTCCAAGAACAGTAGTTCAAGCTGAAAGTTTAGATAAAATAATGGAAAATATCGGGAAAAATATTGAAAAAGTTATAGCTTTAGATGTTTCAGACGAAGAAATTATCGAGAGAATTACAGGAAGAAGAGTATCAAAAGTGACAGGTAAAATTTACCATATCAAGTATAATCCTCCAGTAGATGAAAAAGAAGAAGATTTAGAGCAAAGAGCTGATGATAATGAAGAAACTGTGAAAAAAAGATTGGCAGTTTACAATGAGCAAACAGCTCCAGTTTTAGATTATTATAAAAAACAAGGGAAAGTATTTGAAATTGATGGAGCACAAAAATTAGAAAAAATAACAGAAGATATTATAAATATTTTAGAAAAATAGGCGTAATATTTTGTGTATAAAGATATGTTTAATAAAAATTGAAAAAGTTATTTTCATAGAAGGAAAAGACAATGATAATATATAAAACATTAGATGAAATAAGAAAAATTAAAAAAGCAAATCAAATAATAGCAAGATTGTTAGAAGATGTACTGCCGAAATATATAAAAGCCGGAGTAAGTACATGGGAAATTGATCAAATTGCAGAAGATTATATAAGATCACAAGGAGCAATTCCTGGTACAAAAGGATACGATATAGGAAGACCTTATCCGCCATATCCAGCAGCAACTTGTATTTCTGTCAATGAGGAAGTTGTACACGGTATTCCAAAAAAAGATAAAATATTGCAAGAGGGAGATATTTTGACAGTTGATACCGTAACAGTTTTAGATGGTTTTTTTGGAGATGCTGCAACAACTTATGCTGTTGGACAAATAGATGAAACTTCTAAAAAATTAATGGAAGTAACTAAAAAAGCTAGAGAAATTGGAATTAGTGTTGCAAAAGTTGGGAATAGAATTGGAGATATTGGAGCTGCCATTCAAGAATATGTTGAAGGACAAGGATTCTCGCTTGTAAGAGATTTTGCAGGACACGGTGTAGGGCATGAAATGCATGAAGATCCAATGGTGCCAAATGTTGGAAGAGCAGGGACAGGAGCAAAAATTGAAAATGGAATGGTTATAACGGTTGAACCGATGGTAAATGCTGGAAAATATCAAGTAAAAATAATGCCTGATATGTGGACGGCTGTTACTAAGGATGGTTCTCGTTCGGCACAGTATGAACATAGTTTAGCAATTTGGAATAATCAAACAGTTATTTTGAGTGAAAAAGATTAAAAGAGGGAAAATAAAACTTGAAAAAAATAAAAAAATAAATTATAATATACAAGTTAATCCAGTAAGAGTACCAGTAGAGATATTGGTATTTTATTTTATGAATAAGAAATTTAATTTTAATTTTTAAATATATAAATTTTATGTATATAGAAATAGTTATTTAAAATATGAATTAAGAAAACTATAATATGTATATTATTAGTTTTTTTCTTTTTAATATGATAATATAATAAAGGTAAAAATTTAGTAATATATCAAAATTTTGGTCAAAGCATTATTTTGCAATTACGTTAAAATATATGGAGGTACTATGACTGAATTTTTAAAAGAATATGATGTTATTGTAATTGGAGGAGGGCATGCAGGCATAGAAGCAGCTCATGCTTCAAGTAGAAAAGGTGTAAAAACTTTAATGATTACAATTAATTTGGATACTATTGGTTTTATGCCATGTAACCCAAGTGTAGGAGGACCGGCAAAAGGTATTGTTGTACGTGAAGTAGATGCACTTGGTGGACTTATGGGACGTGTAGCAGATAAAACTAATATTCAAAGTAAAATGTTAAATACTGCAAAAGGTCCAGCAGTTCGTGCATTAAGAATGCAATCTGATAAGGTAGAATATCAACTAGAGATGAAGAGAATCTTAGAAGATACTCCAAACTTAGATATTGAGCAAGCGATGGTACGTGAACTTATTATTGAAGATAATAAAGTGGTTGGTTTAAGAACGATGCTGGGTACAGCTTATAAAGCTAAAGCAATTATTATTACTACAGGAACATACTTGAGGGGAGAAATAGTAATAGGTGATATCAAATATTCTTCAGGTCCTAATCATCAAATGCCGTCTATTGATCTTGCGAAACAATTAGAAGAATTAGGTTTTGATTTAGTAAGATTTAAAACAGGAACACCACCTAGGGTAAATGCTGATAGTGTAGATTTTACGAAAACTTCTATTCAACCAGGCGATGAAGAAAATCATGCATTTAGTTATGAAACTACAGAATTTGTAAAAGATCAAGTTCCTTGTTGGTTA
>CALHVR010000028.1 GCA_938037005.1 uncultured Leptotrichiaceae bacterium
AACTTATCGAATGGAAATCTTGGAATTTTTGTAACAATATAGTCTATTGCTGGTTCAAAACAAGCATAAGATGACTTAGTTACTGGATTTATAATTTCATCTAATGTCATTCCAACAGCTATTTTTGCTGCTATCTTTGCTATTGGATAACCTGTTGCTTTGGAAGCTAAAGCTGATGAACGAGAAACTCTTGGATTTACTTCTATTATGTAATATTTAAACGAATTCGGATCCAATGCTATTTGTACATTACACCCTCCTTCAATTTTTAAAGCTCTTATTATTTTTAGCGATACATCTCTTAACATATGATATTCTCTGTCCGTCAATGTTTGAGATGGAGCTACAACTATTGAGTCTCCTGTATGTATACCAACTGGATCAATATTTTCCATATTACATACAACGATTGCCGTGTCATTACTATCACGCATTACTTCATACTCAATCTCTTTGTATCCAGCTATTGATTTTTCAAGTAAACATTGATGAACCGGAGAATAATTTAGACCATTTGGTACAATTTCTTTTAAATCATTATCGTTATAACAAATTCCTCCTCCTGTTCCTCCCATTGTAAATGCTGGTCTTACTATAACTGGATATCCTATTTCATTTATAAATTTTTCTGCTTCTTCTAAAGTATGAACTATTGTTGAATCTGGTACTGGTTCATTCAACTCATTCATCAAATATCTAAATAATTCTCTATCTTCTGCTTGTTTAATTGATTCAAGTTTTGTTCCTAAAATTTCAACACCACATTCTGTTAAAACTCCACTCTCATGTAATTCTACAGCAAGATTTAAAGCAACTTGTCCTCCTAACGTTGGAAGTAAAGCATCTGGTCTTTCTTTTCTTATTATTTTTGATAAAAACTCAACTGTCAAAGGTTCAATATACACTTTATCTGCAATTTCTTTATCTGTCATAATTGTTGCTGGATTTGAATTTACAAGTATTACTTCATATCCTTCTTCTTTTAATGATAAGCAAGCTTGTGTTCCTGCGTAATCAAATTCTGCAGCTTGTCCTATTATTATTGGTCCTGAACCTATTACAAGTATAGTTTTTATATCTTTTCTTTTTGGCATTAATCTCACTCCCATTATTTCACATTCTTATCAATATTTTTTATAAATTCATCAAACAAATAACTTGAATCATGTGGTCCAGGTGCTGCTTCTGGATGATATTGTACTGAAAATACTGGATAGTTTTTATGTCTTACTCCTTCACAGCTTCTGTCGTTTATTGCAATATGTGTTAATTCTAAATCTGTATCTTTTAACGAATCTATGTCAACAGCATATCCATGATTTTGAGAAGTAATATCTACTTTTCCAGTTATAAGATTTTTTACTGGATGATTTGCCCCTCTATGACCAAACTTTAGTTTATATGTTTTAGCTCCACAAGCTAGAGAAATTAGTTGATGCCCCATACATATTCCAAATATAGGTACTTTACCTATTATTCCTTTTATCATTTCAATACTCTCTTTTGCATCTTCCGGATCTCCAGGTCCATTTGTAAGCATAACTCCATCTGGCTCTAATCTTAAAAGTTCTTCTGCTTTTATATTATGAGGAACTACTATTACATCACAACCTCTTGTTGTTAATTCTCTAACTATACCTATTTTCATTCCTAAATCAACAAGTACAACTCTTCTTCCTCTTCCTAAAGCTGGTGAAATAGATTTTGATGAAACTTGTTCAATTTGATTTGTTGGTAAAGTAGTTGCTTTTAACTCTTCCACAACTTCATCTACATTTTTATCAATAGAAACTAAACACCCTTTTATAACTCCCTTTGTTCTAATTTTTCTTGTTAAGCTTCTAGTATCTATTCCATATATTCCTGGAATGTTAAATGCTTTCAATGCTTCGTCCAATGTTTTTTCATTTCTAAAATTTGACGGCATATCGCATAATTCCTTAACAATCATACCTTTTATACAAGGTCTCATTGACTCAAAGTCATCTCTATTTATTCCATAATTTCCTATTAACGGATAAGTAAAAGTAACTATTTGTCCGTTATAAGACGGGTCTGATAATGTTTCTTGATAACCTGTCATTGCTGTATTAAAAACCACTTCTCCTACACTTTCGATATCTGCTCCAAAAGCATAACCTTTGTATACAGTTCCATCTTCTAAAACTAACTGTCTGTTGTACATAAAAGCCTCTCCTTTATAATAATTTCTCTTAAATTTCTTTATAAACTATTTCTCCATTACTTATTGTTAAAACAGGTATTCCATATACTTTTTCTCCACCGTAAGGCGTGTTTCTTCCTTTACTTAAAAATTCATCTGGATTAATTGTCATTTCTTTTTCTAAATCTATAACTACTATATCTGCAATTCCATTTTCTTCTAATTTTCCATAAGGTAAATCAAATGTTTTCGCCACATTTTCTGACATTAATTTTACCAATAATTCTAATGAGAAAATATCTGTTTTAACAAATTTCGTATAAAGTTGTGCAAATGCTGTTTCAGATCCTACTATTCCAAACGCTGATTTTTCTATACCCCTTTGTTTTTCTTCCAATGTGTGTGGAGCATGGTCTGTTGCTATAATATCTATTGTTCCATCTAAAATCCCAGCTATTAAAGAATTTCTATCTTCTTTTGCTCTCAAAGGAGGATTCATTTTCCACATTCCATCGTTACTTGGTATATCATCTTCACAACTTAATAAATGGTGCGGTGTCACTTCACAAGTTACTTTTATTCCATTCCTTTTTCCATCTCTCACAGCTCTAACTGACTCTTTTGTTGAAATATGACACACATGATAATGACAATTTGCAGCTTCTGCAAGTAAAATATCTCTTGCTATTTGAACTGACTCACATATTGACGGTATTCCTTTTATTCCTAGCTCTTTACTTCTTTTCCCTTCGTGCATTCCACCGCCTCTTATAAGTGAATTGTCTTCACAATGAGCAACTATCGCTTTATTTAATTTCCCTGCAATTAACATCGCTTCATACATCATATTTGCACTCTGAACGCCACGTCCATCATCAGTAAAAGCAAAAACATCATTTGCAATGTCCTTCATGTCCGATAATTTTTCTCCTGCTTCATCTTTAGTTATTGCTCCATAAGGAATAGCTCTAATTACAGAATCTCTTTTAATTATGTCTAACTGTTTTTTTAAAGTTTCCACACTGTCAGGAACAGGATTCAAATTAGGCATAGTCATAACAGTTGTAAATCCTCCCCTTGCTGCAGCTCTTGAAGCCGTGTAAACTGTTTCCTTTTGTGGAAATCCCGGTTCTCTCCAATGAACATGAGCATCTATAAACCCTGCTGTTACAAATTTATCTTTTACATCTATTGTATTTTCATCTGTAATATCTATATTTTTTGAAATTTTTTCTATTTTTTCTCCCTTTATTAAAATGTCTACCTTTTCAAATTTACCATTTTTTAAAATTTTACAATTTTTTAATAACATATTTCCTCCTAAATTTCATTTTTTTCAATTATATATTCAAGTATTGCTTGTCTTATAAACATTCCATTTTTCATTTGTTCAAATATACGAGATTTCTCACTTTCAACTAAGCTATCTGCAATTTCAACATCTCTATTTACTGGAGCAGGATGCATTATTATTGCTTTTTCTTTTAATTTTTTATATCTTTCTATCGTCAAACCATAATTTTTATGATAATTTTCTTTTGAGAACTCAGATTTTTCTTTACTTTCTATATGTCTTTCATGCTGAACTCTTAAAAGCATACAAATATCAACTTTATCTATCACATCATCAAAGTCCACAAATTGTCCTAGACTTTCATCTTTCCAAATTTCAGGTGCGATGAATTTTACATTTGCTCCTAACCGTGTTAATGCTTTTTGATTACTTCTAGCTACTCTTGAGTTTTTTATATCTCCGGCTATTACAATTTCAAGACCTTCAAATTTCCCAAAGTTTTCATAAATTGTCATTAAATCTAAAAGCGATTGTGACGGATGCTCTCCACTACCATCTCCTCCATTTATTACGGGTATTTTTAAATTTTCAAGTTGTTTATAATATTCATTTTCTCCGTGCCTTATTACTAACATATTAACTCCTATCATTTCTAATGTCTTGCACGTGTCATATAATGTTTCTCCTTTTTGTACCGATGATGTAGATACCTCAAAATCAATAACATTTAATTTTAATTTTTTTTCAGCTACTTCAAAACTTTTTTTCGTTCGAGTTGAATTTTCAAAAAATAGATTTGATATAAAAATATCTTTTCTTTTTTTATTTACAGCTCCATTTTTTAACTCTAAAGCCCGTTTTATTAAACTTACTATTTCTTCATTTGTTAAATCTTTCATTGATAATAAATTTTTCATAAAAAAACCTCCTAAATAGTTTTTAATCCTATTTAGAAGGTCAAAATCAAATGAAAAGACATTCTAAATAGGTAAAATAATTATAGTATAACAACTTCCTCTTTATTATCAATTTCACTCAAATAAACTTCTATTTGCTCAGAACGTGAAGTTGGTACATTTTTTCCTATAAAGTCTGCCTTAATTGGTAATTCACGATGTCCTCTATCTATTAAACAAGCTAGTTGGATTTTAGATGGTCTTAACTTACTAAGTATAGCATCAAGTCCTGCACGTATTGTTCTTCCTGTATATAGAACATCATCAACAATTACTACAATTTTATTAGTTAAATCTGTATTAAATTTTATATTTTTTATATCTAAATCAAAATTTTTCCTATCAATATCATCACGATAATGAGTAATATCAATAGTTTCCAATGGAACATTTATATTTTCTATTTCAAAAATTTTATTTTTAATTCTTTCAGCTAAAATATCGCCTCTATTTTTTATTCCCACTAAAACAATATTTTTTACTGATTTATTTTTTTCAATAATTTCATACGATATTCTCGTTAATGCTCTTTTTATTCCACTTTCATCTAATAATATTTTCATTTTTTATCTCCATTTTTAAAATAATTTTTATATTCTTTTTAAGTTTCCAAAGTTTTTTTGTTTTTGTTTAACATATTAATAAAAAATATTTTAATTCCTAAAAATTTTATTATATAAGTGTATAAAATAAAAAACCTAAAACATCAAGAGTTTTAGGCTATACGCGATAAAACAAAAACTATACAAATAGTTTTTCTGTTCTTTGTTAGCCTCTCTGGACTTCCTTAAAAGAAAAATATTTACTTTTGACTATCTTATCATGTTTTTTATTTGTTGTCAACTATTTTAATTTATAATATAAAAGTGTAAATTGTAACTCAAAGTGTCATATTTTTATAAAATATATTTTTTACTTTTATCATATATTCATAAATTGTAAGTCAAAGTTACACAATTTATTTCAAATTTTTCATATAATAAAAAAATTGGATATAAAAACAATATCCAATTTTTTAAAATTCTATCTACTATTAAGCATTAACTCTTTCAGGATAAATACTTACTCTTTTTTTACCTTTTCCAAAGTTTTCAAATTTAACATATCCATCAGTTAATGCGAATAATGTATAATCTTTTCCTAATCCCATGTTAGTTCCTGCGTGGAATTTAGTTCCTCTTTGTCTTACGATAATATTTCCAGCTTTTACTACTTCACCGTCATATTTTTTTACTCCTAAATATTTAGGATTTGAATCCCTACCATTTCTAGTAGATCCTTGTCCTTTTTTAGAGGCGAATAACTGTAATTGTAATTTTAATATCATTTTTATACCTCCTCGATAATTATTTTTACATTTTTAGGATAATTTTCCCCAATAGCTTTCAAATAAACAAACATTGAATTTGTTAAAAGATTAACTTTTTCATATTCTTCTCTTGTTAAATTTGAATCAGCTAAATTACAAATAATTAACCCGTCATTTATTTCATATTTTATTTGCTTTAAATTTAATATTTCTATTAAACCGTTAAGCGTCATTTGTGATACTGCTGATACTGCTGCACAAACTATATCTTGCCCATAATTTCCAGCATTTGCATGTCCACTAATTTTAAAATATAATATATCTTTATTTGTTTTCTTTTTTTGAATTTTAATTTTAATCATTCAAACCCAACTACTTTTTATTAAGCATTAATTGCTTTTACTTCAATAACAGTATATTGTTGTCTGTGCCCTTGTTTTTTGTAGTAAGTTTTTTTGTTATATTTAAAGCTAATTTTTTTCTCACCTTTAATGTGTTCTTTAACAACAGCTACTACTTTTGCTCCTTCTACTACTGGAGTTCCGAAAGTAACGTTATCTCCTTCACCAACTAATAAAACTTCATTTAATTCAACTTCTGAATTTGCTTCAGCTGCTAATTTTTCTACTTTAACTACAGATCCAACTTCAACTTTATATTGTTTTCCACCTGTTTTAACTACTGCGAACATTATCTGTACACCTCCATAATTTAAAATCGCTAAACACGGGTATTAGCCACCCAGTTCATGCGTATACCTTGTTAGTATAGCATAATTAAACATCACTGTCAAATATTTTTTTATATACTTCATTTTTCTATAAATTGTATTAAAGTTTTAACAAATTAAATTTAAAAAATAACTTGCTCGTTTCTATATTCAACTTCTAAATTTTTAAAAAAACCAAAATTATCTGCAGTAGATTTAATACCTGGAGATGCATAGAATTTATTTTCATTTGTTCCTATTTCTTGCTTACCTATATAGAAAAATCTTTTATCTCCAACTAATCCATAAAATCTAATATATATTTTTTAGCAATATCTAAAATTTCTTTTCTCATATTATAAGCAATCTTAGCTTGAGCAACACGAGCTTTAACAAGACCTTCACCAT
>CALHVR010000029.1 GCA_938037005.1 uncultured Leptotrichiaceae bacterium
CTTCAGGTCGTCTGAAAGTGTTGATAAGGGGCAACATGAAGCAGCTCAAGTTTTAGGTTATAGTTATTGGCAAAAAATGATTTATATTATACTTCCCCAAGCTATAAGGAGAGTACTTCCAACACTTGGAAATGAAGCGATTGCATTAATAAAAGATACGTCGTTAATATATGTTTTGGCTGTAACTGAAATAATGAAAAGAACAAAAGAGTTGGCGAATACTTATTATAATATAACGCCTTATATTTGTGCGATATTTATATATCTTGTTCTAAGTTTAGTTGTAGATAGAGTATTTAAAAATATTGAGAAAAAAAATAAAATGAGAGTGTAGGTGAGATGAAATGGATAAAATAATAGAAGTAAAAAATTTAATAAAAAAATATGGAGAAAATACTATATTAAACAATATAAGTTTTGATATTGAAAAAGGAGAAGTAGTCTCACTAATTGGACCTTCTGGAAGTGGAAAGAGTAGTATTCTTAGAAGTATTGTTGATTTAGAAGAAATAACTTCTGGCGAAATATTAATAGAAGGTTATGATATAAAAGATAAAAAAAATGATAGTAATATAAAGAAAAAAATGTTATTAAAAACAGGAATGGTATTTCAAACATTTAATCTTTTTCCACATTTAACGGTTGGAAATAATATTGTAAAAACATTGAAAATAGTTAAAAAAAATACAGATGAAAATGCAAAAAATAAAGCAAAAAAAATGCTTGAATTAGTAGGATTAGCAGATAAATTTGATAGTTATCCAAATGAATTGTCGGGAGGACAAAAACAAAGAATAGCAATAGCTAGAGCATTAGCATTGGAGCCGGATATAATGCTTTTTGATGAACCAACATCAGCATTAGATCCAGAATTAGTTAAAGAAGTTTTGGATATAATAAGCAAATTAAAAAAACAGAAAATTACAATGTTGATAGTGAGTCATGAAATGAATTTTGTAAAAGAAATTTCAGATAAAATAATTGTATTGGAAAAAGGGGAAATATTAGAAATTGGGAATTCGGAAACTATATTTAATAATCCTAAAACAGAAAGAGTTAGGCAATTTTTAAATAATGAATATTAAATTTCTTGAAAAAAAGAAGAAATTATATTAAAATAACTTTATAAACTTCAAAGAAAGGAAATAATTAATTTGTAATTAATTATTGTTAAAAATGAGTGAATTTATTAAAATAAGAAATTTAGTGAAACAATATAAATTAAAAAATGGGATGGAATTTAATGCTGTAAATGATGTAGCCCTTGATATTTCTAAAGGTGATGTATACGGTATTATGGGACTTAGTGGAGCAGGAAAGTCAACTTTAGTTAGATTAATTAATAGATTGGAAGAACCAACATCTGGGGAAATAATTGTTAATGGGAAAAATATTTTAGAGTATGATCAAAAGCAATTAAGAGAATTTAGAAAAAAAACAGGGATGATTTTCCAACATTTTAATTTATTAAATTCAAGAAATGTAGCATCAAATATTGCGTTTCCATTAGAAATATCTGGATGGAAAAAAGTTGACATTGATAAAAGAGTAAATGAGTTATTGGAAATAGTGGGACTTTTAGATAAAAAAGAGAATTATCCAGAGCAATTATCAGGGGGACAAAAACAAAGGGTAGCAATAGCAAGAGCTTTAGCAACAAATCCAGAAATCTTATTATCGGATGAAGCTACATCGGCATTGGATCCAAGGACTACAAATTCTATTTTGGAATTACTAAAAGATATTAATAAACGTTTTGGAATTACAATAATATTAATAACCCATCAAATGGAAGTGATCCGTAGAATTTGTAACAAAACAGCAATAATGTCGGATGGTAAAATAATAGAAGAAGGAACGACGAAAGAAATATTTTTAAATCCAAAAACAATATTAGCTAAAGAATTTGTGTCGAATATTTCACACGATGAGTTAGAATTTAATGAAAAAGAAATTAAAGTTGAAGGAGCAAAAGCAGAAACGAAAATATTAAAATTGAAATTTACTGGGGAGCAAGTCGATAAGCCTTATATTTATGAGTTAATTAAAAAATTTGATGTAAATATAAGTATTTTAAGTGGTGCTATTGATAAATTAAGTGATACAAAGGTAGGTCATATGGTAATAGAGATACAATCACAAGAAACTAAAATAGATGAGATAAAAGATTGGCTATTAAATAATAAAGTTGAATTGGAGGTATTGTAATGAAATTTGATTGGATAAAATTTTTGCAGTTTGCAGATATGAAAATGCCTTTATGGGAAACTATTTACATGGTAGTAATAGCAACGGCAGTGTCGCTTATAATAGGACTTCCAATTGGTGTACTTTTAGTAACTTCTGATGTTAAAGGAGTTAAGCCAAATAAGGTTTTACATAAAATATTGGATATGATAATTGTAAATATAACTAGATCTATTCCATTTGTTATTTTAATGGTTTTATTAATACCGTTATCAAGAATATTGGTTGGGAAATCTTATGGAAGTATAGCGTTTATTATTCCGTTATCATTAGGTTCGGCACCATTTGTAGCGAGAATTATTGAAGGGGCGTTAAAAGAAGTAGACGAAGGATTAGTTGAAGCGTCAAAATCTATGGGAGCAACGAATTTTGAAATAATATTTAAAGTATTAATTCCAGAAGCAATGCCGGCACTTGTACATGGATTGACATTAACGCTTATAAGCTTGATTGGTTATTCTGCAATGGCTGGAGCAATCGGTGGAGGAGGTTTAGGAAATTCAGCTGTAATTGATGGATATCAAAGATCAAATCCCGAAATTATGTGGAAAGCAACAATAGTTATAATCGTTTTAGTCCAAATAATTCAATTTATTGGAAATAAAATAGTTTATAGTTTAACTAAAAATAGAACACGAACATAAAATATAAAATAATTTAGTTATGAAAAATACAAAATTAATATATTAATTTAAAGTAAAATTTTAAAAATATTATTTGACAATTAAAGTTAAAAATGATAGAATTTGATTTGTCATACTAGCTGGGGAGTTAGCGGTGCCTTGTATCTACAATCCGCTTTAGTAGAGGTGATGTTAGACTTGAGGGAAATTTTAGTATCAAAGCCAATAAATATTTATGTTGATAAAATAGTCTCATATTGTAATGAGTCGGTGAATCGTGTCAGGCTGGGAACGGAGCAGCACTAAGTCGTTTTTGTTAGGTTTATGGGGTAGCTATTTTTGAGTAAGTATTTATTGAAACCGGTGGTAAGATTATTTCGAAAGTCTAACGTATGACAAAAGTACAAATAAATATATGTTAAATATATAGCAAAGGAGTTTTCAGTTGCTATTTTTTAATAAATTAGAGGTAAA
>CALHVR010000030.1 GCA_938037005.1 uncultured Leptotrichiaceae bacterium
AACAACAATTTTTGAATATTTGGCTATCGCGTTTGGGACATTTTTGGTGGCATTTGCACTACAATTTTTCTTTTTCCCAAACAAAATAGCAAGTGGTGGAGTGACAGGGTTAGCATTAATTATAAGTAGCATGTTTAATATTTCGAGCAGTCTAATTGTAACTATTGCGAATGTTATATTATTTTTAATAGCTTTCGTATTAATAAGTGGAGAATTTGGAACAAAAAGTATTTATGCTGCGGGACTTTTATCAGTATTTTTAGCGATTTTAGAAAGTTTTTTTGGAAATGTAGTTATTACAAATGATTTAGTTTTAGCGACAGTAATAGGAAGTTTTTTGTTATCTGGTGGAACGACAATAATATTTTTATATGAAGCATCAACAGGTGGAACGACAATAGTTGGGAAAATATTGAGTAAATATTTTCATATAAGTATAGGGATGAGTTTATTTATAGCGGACGCAGTTGTAGCTGTATTATCTATATTTGCATTTAATATAGACTTGGCACTTTATGGATTAATTACAGTATTTTTAACAGGATATTTAGTAGATGTGTTTATTGGTGGATTTATTTCATATAAACAAGTTATGATAGTAACTAATCAAAAAGAAAAGGTGTTAAATTATATTTTAAAAGTATCAGATAGAGGGTGTACTATTTTAGAAGGTACAGGGGGATATTCTAAAGAGAGAAAAGATATTTTGATGACAGTTTTAACAAAATCACAATTTGTGACATTAAGAAAATTTTTGAAAGAAGAAGATGCGACAGCTTTTGTAACAGTAACTGATGTAAAAAAAGTATTTGGAGAAGGATTTGAGCAGTTGCATTAGTAATTAAAAAAAAGAAATTTTGAATAATTTTAAAAATTATAATAAAATCAAAATAATTTTGCTTGACAAAATAAAAAAAAGAGTTACAATAGTAATGTGAAAATAAAATAAGAAAACTAATTATGACCAGCTCAATTCCCAAGGGCTAAAAGGTAGGAAAGTAAGTGCGAATCTTACACTGTCTCGCAACTGTAATGAAGTAAAATTCTAAGTCAGATGGCTACCCATAGTTAAATAATATTTATATTGACTACGATGAATGGTTGAGTAAATTTTTTTGCGACCATTTGAATTATAGTCAAATGGTTTTTTTGATTTTATTTTTAATATCATTTGTGTTTACCAAAAAGAGGGGGTTAAAATAAAAATTGAAAGGGAAAATATGTCAAAAGGGATATTAGTAACAAGTTTTGGAACGACTTATTTAGATACTAGAAAAAAAGCAATAGAAGTTATAGAAAATTTAGTTAAAGAAAAATATGGAGAAGATAAAGTTGAAAGAGCATTTACTTCAAATATTGTTAGAAAAGTAATCTTAAAGAAAGAAAATTTAAAAATAAATGATCATGCAGAAGGAATTAAGGCACTAAAAAATAAAGGATATAATGAAATAGTTACAATGTCGTTGCATATTATTCCGGGAAGTGAATATAAAACAAAAATAAATCATGAAGTGAGTGAAGTTACAGAGCCTTTACTTAAAAATGATGAAGATTTTGTGAGAGTTGTAAATGATGAAGAAATAAATGATACATTAGGGAATGATGTTTTAATATTTATGGGACATGGTTCTGAAGATATAGCAGATGAAACTTATAATAAATTACAAAAAGTTTATGAAGAACAAGGAAAGAATAATATTTTTATAGGAACAGTTGAAGGGGCTATAAGATTAGAAGATGTATTGGAAAAGCTAAAAGGGGAAAATTTCAAAAAAATCCTTTTAAAACCATATATGATAGTTGCAGGAGATCATGCAAGAAATGATATGGCTTCAGATGAAGAAGATTCTTGGAAGACTGTATTGGAAAATAAAGGATACGAAGTAGAAGTTCAGTTAAAAGGATTAGGCGAACATAAAATTGTACAAGAAATGTTTATGAAAAAATTAGGTAAAATTTATTAATTGCTATCCAAAAAGTGTTTTTAAAAAATAATTAATACAATTGAAAAGCTGGTAAAATCAATATAAAAAAAGATTGATTAGTTTTTTGATTGTATTTTTTTTGTTTTTTTATATTGACTTTTTAAAAAATAGAGTTACAATTATAATAATCTAAAGCATCTTACTCTTAAAATAAGGAGTGATGTATATGTTTTCATTGTTTCTAGCAGAATTTTTAGGAACATTAATATTAATTTTTTTAGGAAATGCAGTAGTAGCAAATGTGTTATTGAAAGATTCTAAAGGAAATGGAAGCGGTTGGATTGTAATTACAGCAGGTTGGGCGTTTGCAATAGCAATAGCTTGTTATGTGGCAGGTGGTGTAAGTGGAGCACATATGAATCCAGCATTTTCTATAGCATTAGCAGTTGCAGGGATGTTGCCGTTTGATAAATTGCCTGTATATATAGCAGGACAATTTTTAGGAGCAGCATGTGGTTCGTTATTAGTTTATTTATCATATAAACAACATTATGATAAAACAGAAGATCCTGGTTTAATATTAGCAACTTTTTGTACAGGACCAGCAATTAGAAACAAATTTTGGAATATGGTTACAGAAATAATAGCAACAGCAACAATAGTTTTTGTTATATTAGCAGTAACTGTGTTTAATAAATTTGCAGATGGATTTGCGTATTATACAGTTGGAATTATAGTATGGTCTATAGGGTTAAGCTTAGGTGGACCTACAGGATATGCCATAAATCCAGCAAGAGATTTAGCACCAAGATTTATACATGGTTTATTACCAATACCTAACAAAGGAACAAGTGATTGGGATTATGCTATTGTACCGTTAGTAGGACCGATTGTAGGAGCAATTATTGGAGCATTATTATTTTTAGTTTGTAAGGGAATTTTTATGTAATTAAAAGCTAGAAAACTGGGAATTTTTTAGCTTTCAAAACCAAAACACTATAATTATAAAAAATATTGGGAATACAAATGAGAAAAAAATAAAATTGAAAAAAGTAAGATGCTAAATATTAAGATAGCTATGTTGTGCGGAATTTAAGTAAGGAACATTTAATTAGTTTAAAATTAAAAAATTTTAAGAGGTGAAGATTATGGTAACTGAATTTGTTGGAACAGCGATAGGAGATACAATAGGATTAGTAATAGCAAATGTAGATGAACAAATAAAAAAATCAATGAGCGTTGAAACAAAATATAGATCAATAGGAATAGTTGGAGCTAGAACAGGAGCAGGGCCACAAATATTTGCGGCAGACGAAGCGGTTAAAGCTACAAATGCAGAAATAGTTTCAGTAGAATTACCAAGAGATACAAAAGGTGGAGGTGGACATGGTTCATTAATTATATTTGGAGCAGATGATGTTTCTGATGTAAGAAGAGCAGTTGAAACATGTTTAGAAGTACTTCCTAAATATTTTGGAGATGTTTATGCAAATGAAGCAGGACATTTAGAATTCCAATACTCAGCAAGAGCAAGTCAAGCATTAATTACAGCTTTAGGAGCAAAACCAGGAGCTGCATTTGGAATAACTGTAGCGAGTCCAGCAGCTATAGGTGTAGTATTAGCAGATACAGCAGTTAAAGCTGCATCAGTAGAAGTTATGGGATATTCTTCTCCTTCAAAAGGAACTGCATATAGTAATGAAGTAATTTTATGTGTAAGTGGAGATTCAGGAGCAGTAAAACAAGCAATTATTGCAGCTAGAGAAGTTGGAATAGAGTTACTTGGAGCTTTAGGAGATAAACCTACAAGTGCAGGAGAACCATATATTTTATAATGGGATAAAAAATAACGAAATAAAAAAGTTATAAAAACTAATTTTTAGTAAAGAACATCCATGTTGAGGAGGAAGTTAAATGAAATCTAAAAGGTTTGAAGCATTAAGAAATAGACCGATAAATAAAGATGGTTTTGTATTAGAATGGGAAGAAGTTGGATTTATTGCCATGAACAGTTCTAAAGATCCGAAACCAAGTGTAAAAATAGAAAATGGTCAAATAGTAGAATTAGATGGGAAAAAAAGAGAAGAATTTGATTCGATAGATACTTTTATTGCTAATTATGCAATTAATATAGAAAAAGCTAATGAAGTAATGGCAATGGATTCACAAAAAATAGCAAATATGTTATGTGACCCAAATGTATCAAGAAAAGAGTTAGTAAAATTAACTACAGCTATGACGCCTGCAAAAGCAGTAGAAGTATTAGGATATATGAACGTAGTAGAAATGATGATGGCAATGCAAAAAATGAGAGCTAGAAGAACTCCAATGAACCAATGCCACGTTACAAATATTAAAGATAATCCAGCTCAAATTGCAGCAGATGGAGCAGAAGCAGCGCTAAGAGGATTCCCTGAACAAGAAACAACAGTAGGGATTGCGAGATATGCACCATTCAATGCTTTAAGCTTGTTAATCGGATCACAAGTTGGAAGAGGTGGAGTATTAACTCAATGTTCATTAGAAGAAGCAACAGAATTAGCTTTAGGAATGAGAGGGTTAACTTGTTACGCTGAAACAATTTCTGTATACGGAACTGAAAACGTATTTACAGACGGAGATGATACACCTTGGTCTAAAGGATTCTTAGCTTCAGCTTATGCGTCAAGAGGACTAAAAATGAGATTTACTTCAGGAACTGGATCAGAAGTTCAAATGGGATACGCTGAAGGTAAATCAATGTTGTATTTAGAAGCTAGATGTTTATATATAACAAAAGGTGCAGGAGTACAAGGAATTCAAAATGGATCAGTAAGTTGTATAGGAGTTCCATCAGCAGTACCTGGAGGAATTAGAGCCGTATTAGGAGAAAACTTACTTGCGGCAATGTTAGACTTAGAATGTGCGTCAAGTAATGACCAAACATTTACACACTCTGACTTAAGAAGATCTGTAAGATCATTAATGCAGATGGCACCAGGAACAGACTTTATCTGTTCAGGATATAGTGCAACTCCAAACTATGATAATGTATTTGCTGGATCAAACTGGGATGCTGAAGACTTTGATGACTGGAACGTAATTCAAAGAGACTTAAAAATTGATGCAGGATTAAAACCAGTAATTGAAGAAAACGTAGTAGCTGCAAGAAATAAAGCAGCAAGAGTATTACAAGCTGTATTTAGAGAATTAGGATTACCAGAAATAACTGATGAAGAAGTAGAAGCTGCAACTTATGCAAACGGAAGTAATGACATGCCTCCAAGAAATGTTGTAGAAGACTTAAAAGCAGCAGAAGATATGATGAAGAGAGGAATTACAGGAATTGATGTAGTTAAAGCTCTTTATAGATCAGATTATAAAGAAGAAGCACAAAAAATATTGAATATGTTGAAACAAAGGGTAGCAGGAGATTATTTACATACATCAGCTGTATTAGATGAAAACTTCAATGTAATAAGTGCTGTAAACGATGTTAATGATTATGCTGGGCCAGGAACAGGATACCAAATGAGTGAAGAAAGATGGGAAGAAATTAAGAGAATACCAGCAGCAGTAGATCCAAGTAAATTATAATTAAAGTTAATACGGGAGGATGACATGAACATTAACGAAAAAGAACTAAAAGCTCTTATAGCTAAAGTTTTAGGTGAAGCTCAAAAAGAGTCAAGCTGTGGATGCACAGTATCAAATGAAAAAGAAAATAATGCAGTAGAAGATCCAGCTTTTCATGAAGCTGAATTAAATAGATTAGTAATGACAGATATAGGAGAAGCTAAAGTTGGAACAGCAGCAGATGAAGTAGTAATAGGATTTGCACCAGCTTTTGGAATATATCAAAAAGAATCAATAACAAAAGTTCCACACTATAAAATAATAAGAGAAATGGTAGCAGGAATTGAAGAAGAAGGATTAAAAGCTAGATTTGTTAGAATTATTCGTACATCAGATGTATCAATTTTAGCAAATGATGCAGCAAAATTAAGTGGATCAAAAGTAGGAATAGGAATTCAATCTAAAGGGACAACAGTAATTCACCAAGCTGATTTACCACCTTTAAGTAACTTAGAATTATTCCCACAATGTCCATTAATAGATCTTGAAACATATAGAGCGATAGGTAAAAATGCAGCGAAATATGCGAAAGGTGAGGTTCCAACTCCGGTACCTGTAAAAAATGATCAAATGGTAAGACCTAGATTCCAAGCGTTAGCAGCATTATTACATATAAAAGAAACAGAACATGTTGTATATCAAGGAAAACCTAGGGAATTACAAATAAAATATTAGGAATGTGAGGAGATAGAGTTATGGATATGGATCAAGCAAAATTAGAGCAATTGGTTAGAGAAATATTGGGAAGTATGGGTAACAATACATCATCTACTCCAAAAACGACTGGTGGAATAGATGCTTCACAATATCCTTTAGGAATAAAAAGAAAAGATCTAGTTAAAACTCCAACAAATAAAAGTTTAGATGATTTAACATTAGAAAGTGTTATGAATGGAAATACAACAATTGATGATGTTAAAATAACACCAGAAGTATTGGAATTACAAGCACAAGTAGCAGAGTCAGCAGGAAGACCGACTATTGCAAGAAACTTTAGAAGAGCTGGAGAATTAACAAGAATACCTGACGCAAGAATATTAGAAATTTATAATGCGTTAAGACCATTCAGATCTACGAAAGCAGAATTATTAGAAATAGCTGATGAAATTGAAACTAAATATAATGCAAAAGTAAATGCAGCATTTATTAGAGAAGCAGCTGATGTATATGAAAAAAGAAGAAAATTAAGAGATTCTGAATAGTTTATAAAGATTAGCTATAATAAATATTTAATAGAGAAACCGACTAAATAGTAAAATATAAGGTCGGTAGTTCTCATATTTATAAGCTATAAGAATACTTGATTTTTAAGGAGATCAGTTATGAAATATGTTGTAGGTATAGATATAGGAAATTCAACAACAGAAGGAGCTTTAGCGAAAATTGAATCTGGTAAAGTAGAATTTTTGACGAGTACTTTAGTTAGTACAACAGGTATAAAAGGGACATCGCAAAATAAACATGGAATTTTTCAAGTATTAAATGATATGCTTAGAGAAGTAGGATTAGAATACAAAGATATTGATAAAATAAGAATAAATGAGGCAGCTCCTGTTATTGGAGATGTTGCGATGGAAACAATTACAGAAACAATAATAACAGAATCTACAATGATAGGTCATAATCCTAAAACTCCAAGTGGAGCTGGACTTAGTTCAGGAATAACTGTACATTTTAAAGATTTATTGAAATGTGAAAAAAATAAAAATGTAATAGTTGTAGTACCAAGACAATATGATTTTGAAGATGTAGCAAGAGATTTTAATTATGCTTATGAGCAAAATATAAAAATTACTGGTGCAATATTACAAAAAGATGATGCAGTATTAATTCAAAATAGAATAAAATTTAATATCCCTATAATAGATGAAGTTGCTATGATTGAAAAAATACCATTAAATGTTCAATGTGGAGTGGAAGTGGCTCCGGTAGGAAAAGTTATTGAAGAATTATCAAATCCATACGGGATTGCTAAAATTTTTAACTTAACACCTGAAGAAACAAAAAAAGTTGTTCCAATTTCAAGAGCTTTAATGGGAAATAGATCGGCTGTTGTAATCAAAACACCTGAGGGAGATGTAGAAGAAAAAATAATTCCTGCAGGTAAGATAGAAATTTATGGAAAAGATGGGAAAAAAGCAAGTGTAAATATTGAAGATGGTGCAAGCAAAATAATGGAAACAGTAAGTAGCGTAAAAGAAATAGAAGATATAAGAGGTGAAGCTGGAACAAATGTAGGTGGAATGCTTGAAAAAGTAAGATATACAATGGCTAGCTTAACAGGAAAAAATATATCGGATATTTTCATACAAGATTTATTGGCTGTAGACACTTTTAGTCCTGTGAGTATAAAGGGAGGACTTGCAAATGAGTTTTCAATGGAAAATGCAGTTGGAATAGCATCAATGGTAAAATCTGATAGATTACAGATGTCTATTATAGCGGAAGAATTAGAAAAAGAGTTAGGTATAAAGGTAGAAATAGGTGGAGTTGAAGCTGATATGGCAATAGCAGGAGCTTTGACAACTCCAGGGACAACACTTCCAATGGCGATAGTGGATATGGGAGCAGGATCAACCGATGCTTCAATGATGGATAAAGAGGGGAATATAAAATCTATTCATATGGCTGGAGCGGGAAATATGGTGACAATGCTTATAAATGAAGAACTTGGACTTGAAGATATTTATTTAGCAGAGGAAATCAAAAAATATCCGTTGGCAAAAGTAGAAAGTTTATTCCATATAAGACATGAGGATGGAGCAGTTGAGTTTTTTGATGAGCCATTAGATCCACATTTGTTTGCAAGAGTAGTTATTATGTCACCAGAAGGTATGAAACCGATAGCTGTGGACAAATCGCTTGAAAAAATTAAAGCTGTTAGAAGAAGTGCAAAAGAAAGAATATTTGTAGAAAATGCGGAGAGAGCATTAAAATATATAAGTCCGACAAACAATATAAGAGACATTCATTTCGTAATATTAGTAGGAGGTTCAGCATTAGATTTTGAAGTTTCAGAATTTGTAACAGATAGATTATCTCATTATGGTATAGTAGCAGGGCGTGGAAATATTCGTAGTACAGAAGGACCTAGAAATGCGGTTGCAACTGGTCTTATCTTAGACATAGGAAATGAAAAATAATGTCAAGAATAGAAAAAGAAAAAATTGCGATAGAAGTTCTTTTAGATAAAGAAAATGAAAAACGAGCATTAGATATTGTATATGGAATTGAAGAAGAAGGAATTCCTTATAGTATAAATTATACAAACTATAATGAAAATGTAGATGACAATACTTTAATAAAATATGCTTTTGAACAAGCAAGAAAATCTAAATTAAGTCTTGGAATTGCAATAGCAAACAATAAAGCTATTTTTCATTTTTCAAAATTAAAAGATAAAAGCCCATTATTTGTATTAGAAGACCTTGAAAATACCGGAAGAGAACAAAAAAGAACTTATGGAAGTAATATAGCCAGAGTTGTAAAAGGAATACCTTTAAAAGATATAAACGAGATAGATGAAAAAATTGTAGAGAGAGAAGATTTTATAGAAAAAATTGAAGAAGAAAAAACTCAAGAAATGAGTGATAAAATGAATAAAAATGATTTAAAAGATGAATTACATGAAGAAGTATTGAAAAAAGTGATGGAATATATTTCAAAAGAAAATAATGTGGAAGTATCATGTAATAAAGAATATTTTGATACAAATTTAGAATTGGCAGAAAAATTAGTAACGAAAGCTTTTGAAAAAGCGACTAGAGAAGGATTGAGTATAACAGTGTCAGTTGTAAATAAAGGTGGAAATTTAATTTTATTAAAAAAACAAGACGAAGCAATAGTAGCAAGCATTGATGTTTCATATAAAAAAGCATATACTGCGTTATCATTAAATTGCCCAAGTTCAAAAGTTGACTTAAATGAATTTCCAGGATTAGATCAACTGATGAAAGATAAAATTGTGTTATTTGGTGGTGGATATCCAATCGTTTATAAAGGTAAACTTATAGGAGGTTTAGGAGTAAGCGGTGGAAGTTCAGAACAGGATGAAAGAATAGCAAAAGAAACGATAGAAGAAGTTTTACGTTAATAAAATGAAAAAACATATCTAAAAACTGTAAATAAGTTGGAGGATATGTTTTTTATTTGATATATTTTTTTGTCATATATCTATTATCTTATAATAAAAAAACTAAATAGATTTTTGTAAAATATTATTAAAAAAAGTAGAATATTATTTATAAATTTGATATGATATAAGTATATAAAATAGAGTAATGTAGAATGGAGATAAAATGTTTAATTTTTTTAAAATATTTAGAGTAAATAAAAGTATATCAATAGATTTGGGGACAGCAAACATATTAATTTATGATAAACAAAAGAAAAAAATAGTATTAAATGAGCCATCAGTAGTGGCAAGAGATAGAAAAACAAGAAAAGTTATTGCAGTAGGTAAAGAAGCGAGAGAAATGTTGGGGAAAACTCCAGATAGTATTGAAGCTATTAAGCCATTAAAAGATGGAGTAATAGCAGATATTGATTCTACGAAAGAAATGATTTCACATTTCATATATAAAATTTATGGGAATGGACTTTTTAAGCCAGAAGTTATGATTTGTGTACCGATAGAGGTGACAAGTATTGAGAGAAAAGCTTTATTTGATGCTGTGAAAGGAGCAAAAAAAACATATATAATAGAAGAGGGTAGAGCAGCAATTATTGGATCAGGAGTAAATATTTCTCAACCAGAAGGAAATATGGTAATAGACATAGGGGGAGGATCTACTGATATTGCAATTTTATCATTAGATGAAATTATTGCAAGTAAATCAATAAAAATTGCAGGGAATAAATTTGATGATGATATAGTTAGATTTATTAAGAAAAAATATAATTTATTAATAGGGGATAGAACTGCTGAGAAAATAAAAAAAGAATTAGCTACAGCAATAAAATCTTCAAATCCAGAAGTTATGGCAATAAAAGGAAGAGATTTAGAAACAGGAATACCTAATACGGTAGATGTTGATGCAAATGAAATTTATGATGCGATAGAAGATTCGCTTTACCAAATTGTAAATTCTACGAAAGAGGTGCTAGAAAAATGTCCGCCGGAGTTGTCTGCTGATATTTTAGATAATGGAATTGTAATGACAGGTGGAGGTTCGTTGATTCACAACTTTATTGATTTAATGGAAAAAGAGATAGGAATTAAAGTATACTTATCAAAAAATCCATTAGATTCAGTAGTTTTGGGTGGAGGAGCTGCTTTTGATAATAAAAAATTATTAAAAACACTTCAAATGAGAGAAAATTAATATAGGTTAAAATATGAAAAATAAAGAAATATTAATTAATTTTAAAAAAGAAATAAATTTAAGTAAAAAAAGTGCAAGTTATTTGTTTTATGGAGATAATCGTGTAGATTTATTATATTATGCGTTAGAATTTTCTAAAATAGTAATGACTAAAGATATTGAAAATAAAGAAGAAAAAAGAATAATAAATAAACAAATTGATGAGTTTCAACACCCTGACATTGAAGTTATTAATAAAGAAAATGGAAATATAAAAATAGATGAAATTAGAAGTATAATTTATTCAGCGATAGAGTCGAGTTATAATTCACCTAAAAAAATATTTATTTTGAGTGGAGTAGAACAAATAAGAAAAGAGTCATCAAATGCACTTTTGAAAATACTGGAAGAACCACCTCAAAATGTATATTTTATATTGTTATCACGAACATTGAATATACTTTCTACAATAAAATCAAGAACTATAAAATTTTATTTAGAAGCGAGTACATATGAAGAGTTGGGAGTAACTAAAGAAGAGTATTATTTTTTTGATGGAAACGAAAATAATTTGAGAATATGGAAAAATTTAGGGTATAATTTATTAGATTATGAAGATAATATTAGAAAATATGAAATAGCTTTAGAAAATATAGTAAAAAATGGACAAAGTGAAGGCATAGAGAGTGAAGAAAAAAATATAATAAATATTGTTAAGTATAATAAAAGTATAGAATATTTGTGTAAACAAGTACGATATATGAAACAATCAGAGATATTTTTAATTGTAAACAGACTTGAAGAAGTGTTTAAACAAGAGAGAACTAAAATTTTGGAAATTTTAGGTAAAATGATACTTTACTCTAAAAATATAATAGATGTAGATAAATTAAAAAAATTAATAATTATAAAAAATAGTATTAAAAGTAATGTAAATATACGTAGTATATTATTTAATTTTTTTGAAATTTTATCAAATGACGATTAATATTTTCAAGATAAATTTCTAAGAAAGAGGGATTATTATGAATTTAAAGCATTTAATAAGTGGAACAGATATTCGTGGTATTGTATCAAAATTTGAAGATAGGGAAATAAATTTATCAGGTGAAGAAGTAAAATTTATTGCAAAAGGTTTTGGACTTTGGATTGAAAAAAATTGTGGAAAACAAGCAAGAAATGAAAATAGAAAAATAAAAATAGCAGTAGGGTATGACGCGAGATTAACTGGAACTTTATTTTCTCAAATAATAAGAAATGTTTTGAAAAATATGGGAATCGATGTTTATAATTGTGGAATGTCAATAACTCCATCATTATTTATGACAACAATTTTTGATGAATATAAAGTAGATGGAGCAGTTATGATAACAGCGAGTCATTTACCAAGTTATTACAATGGATTAAAATTTTTCTCATTAAGAGGTGGGCTGGAAAAAGAGGAAGTTGTAGAACTTTTAGAATTATCAAAAAATAATCCTGAATTTATAGAAGTAAAAGATAAAGGAATTGAAATAGAGAAAGAGTTAGATAATGATTATGCAAAATATTTAGTAGATTTAATAAAAGCACAAGCTAAAAATGGTGAGAAACCATTACAAAAGTTAAAAATAGTTGTAGATGCCGGGAATGGAGCAGCAGGATTTATAGCTGAAAATGTGATAGCAGAATTGGGTGGAGATATAACAGGAAGTCAATTTTTAGATCCAGATGGGAATTTTCCAAATCATGTCCCTAATCCGGAAGCTAAAGAAGCTATAGAATCAATAAAGCAAGCTGTTTTAAAAAATAATGCTGATTTTGGAATAATATTTGATGCTGATGGAGATAGAAGTGCGTTTATTGATCAAGAAGGAAGAGAAATAAATAGAAATAATTTAATTGCGTTATTAGCAGAAATACTTATAAAAGAAACGCCAAAAGCAACAATAGTTACAGATTCAGTGACTTCTATTGAATTAAAAAAATTTATTGAAAAAAGAGGGGGAAAACATCATAGATTCCAAAGAGGTTATAAAAATGTAATAAATGAAGCTAAAAGACTTAATGATGAGGGAATTTATACACCACTTGCGATAGAAACATCAGGACATGCCGCATTTATTGATAATTACTTTTTAGATGATGGTGCTTATATGGCGGCAAGATTATTAATTCAATTAGTAAAAAGTAAACAAAAAGGTGTGAATTTTACAGATGTTTTAAATGAAATTAAAGAACCTGTAGAGGAAAAAGAATTAAGATTTAAAATAAAAGAGTTAGATAATTTTAGAGAAATTGGGAATGAAATTCTTAAAGATTTAAAAGAGTATGTATTAACAGTTTCAAATTGGGAACTTGAAATACCGAATTATGAAGGAATAAGAGTAAATGTGGATAAAGAAAATTGGTTTTTATTAAGGTTATCATTACACGAGCCGTTATTGTGTTTAAATATTGAAACAACTAAAAAAGGGAAAGTAGAAGAAATATTGATAAAATTAAAAGAATTTTTAAGTTTGAAAGAAAATATTGATATATCTAATTTGTAAAAAGTAAAGATGAAAAAATATATGTTAAAAGGAGGTAGGAGCTATGAAAATATTATTTGGTTATTATGAAAATATTGACTTTGGATTAACTCAATATTCAGAAATAAAATTTGAAGAAAATGAAACAAAAGAAAGTTTAGAGAAAAAGTCAAAATATAAAAAATACTTGTTATCAGCAATAATGGAAGATTTTGTTCATATAAATGTATTAGATGATTTTTATAAAGATGTTAAAAATCTTTTGAATGGTGAAGTAGAAAGTCTAACATGGAATGGAAACTTATTTTATCATAGATTAACAAAAAATACTGCAACTTTTATTTGTAAAGATGAAAAAAATACAGAGTGTCAGGAGTGGTCTTGTCCATTAAAAGAATATAAAAGAGTATTACAAGCATGGAAAGAGTTTATAAGTTTGAAATCAAAACCACAAACACAAATTGAAGTAGAAATTTAGTTTTATTTTAAGATTTTAAAATTAATTTTATAAATTTCAGTAATAAATAAAGCCTACAAAAGTAGGCTTTTTAAATTCCTTCTAACATTAATTTAGCTTCTTTATCTCCATTTTGAGCTGCTTGTTTTAAATATTTTATTCCTAAATCTTTATTACCTAAATCGTAATTAATCATTCCTAAGTGGTATAAAGCTCGCTTATCGTTTTTTTGCTTATATGCAATTTCAAAATATTTTAATGCTTCTGTATATTTCTCTTGCTGAGAATAAATTAATCCAATGTTAAATGCTTTATCTGTTTGATTAAATTCATCAACTAATTTTTTATACCATTTTAATGCTTCATCAAAGTTATTTTTTTCATAATATAAAATTGCTAAATTATACATTGCTTTTAAACTATTCCCTTTTTTAATAGCCATTATATAATATTTTTCTGCTTGTACTTTATTATTTTTTTTGTCAAATGCAATTCCTAAATTGTAATAAATTTGTTCTATATTTTTTATATCAGGAAATTTTGCAATCACTTCATTTATTTTAATTTCGTTATTTTGTTTTTGATAAATATCTATTAAATTTTGAGCTGCATCTATATCGTGTTCTTGAGAAATTGCTTTATTATAATTTTCTATAGCTTTAGTTGTATTATTTAATTTTTCATAATAAGTTCCTAATTTAAAATATGTTCCTTTTGTAGTTTTTGCTAATCCACCTTGAGCAAAATCTTGTTCAAAATATTTGATTGCATTTGTATAATTACCTTTTTTCTCATACAATACTCCCAAGTTATAGTCAGATAAGCCTTTTGTCCCACTTTGTATAGCTTTATTATTATATTGTTCTGCTAGTTTAATATTATTTGTATCTAAATATAAAGTAGCTAACATGCTATTAGATTCGGCATCTCCTAAATTTGAAGCCATTTGAAAATATTTAATTGCATTTGTTGTATCATTTTTATTCATATAAATTAAACCTAAATTATACATTGCATCTATATTTTTTGTTTCTTTAATGGATAACTCGTAATTTTTGATCGCTTCATTTTCACGACCTATATTTGAGTATAAATTAGCTAACTCATAATACGCACTTTTTTTACCAAGTCTTATTGCTTCTTTAAAATATTTTTCTGCTTCCATATTATTTTTAATCGTTTCGTATAATACAGCCAAATTATATGCAGTATCAGGATCTTGTTTTAGTGCGTATGATTTTTTATAATTTTCTTCTGCTAATTTATAATTTTTTATTTTATGAAAGTCTAACGCATTATCAAAAAATTCTTCATAAGTTTCTGCTAATGAATTTGTACTAAAAATAATTGATGAGATTAATAAAAATAATCGTTTTTTCATTTTTCCTCCCCAAATTTATATTTATTTTGATGGTTGTTCAATTATAATTTCATCTTTAAAAGTATTTATTTTTCCAATTACTCCAATAGGTACGGTTATAAATGGTCTTATATGACCGGATTTAAAGTTTTTTATAATTGGAATATTCATATCTTTGAATGTTTCCCAAAATACATCATCTAAACTCATATCATCTTTTTCTGCTCGTTTTGCATTTTTAAAATTGCCTAATATAACTCCTTTTATTTTATCAAGTTTTCCTGCCAATTTTAACTGTTGTAACATTCTATCTATTCGATATGTAGCTTCATTAGTTTCTTCTAAAAATAAAATTTTATTATCTGTATTAATTTCATATTTTGTTCCTAAACTAGCAACAATTAGAGATAAATTTCCTCCTATTATTTCTCCTTCTGCTGTACCTTGTTTCATAATAGAATAACTTTTTTCATAATCTAATAAATTTATTCTTTTATTATTTTGAATAGTATCAACAAAAGAATTTTCTGTTTCAATTGGAATATCTTTAAAGTTTACTGTCATAGGACCATGATATGTAACAAGTCCAGTTTTTTCGTTTATTGCAAGTAACAATGTCGTTATATCGCTATAACCCATAAAAATTTTAGGATTTTTTTCTATCATTTCATAATCTAATTTATCTACAATTCTTATAGTTCCATATCCACCTCTTATTGCAAATATCGCTTTTATTTCTTTATTTGCAAACATTTCATTTATATCATTGGCTCTTATATCGTCTGTCGCTCCAAAACCGTACCAACTATTTCCAAAACTTTTTCCGTAAACAATATTAAAACCTTTTTCTATTAAATAATCAATCTCATATTTTGCACTATCATTTGAATAATTTGCAGGGGCAATAATTCCTATTGTATCTCCTGGTTTTAAATGTTCTGGTATTATAATTTCTTTTTTCTTTTCTTGAGATTTTTTCTCAACAACTGATACTTTTTCAAAAATGTTATTAACTTCATTTTTTTCTATTTTTTTATTTTTTGAAAATATATTTAGAGATAAAAACATCATAACTAAATATATTATTTTTTTCTTTATTTTCATAATGCTATTTTAACATAAAAAGTTTCTATGTCTTTCTCCAATTTTATTTATTTAAAAATTCTTTTATAAAAGATAAAACATTTTCTGTTTTAACTTCTACACTTTCTCCAGTTTTTCTATCTTTAATTTCTACAATTCCATCAACTGAATTTTTTCCAGCTACAATTTTTAAAGGGAATCCAATAAGATCAGCATCTTTAAATTTGAATCCTGCTCTTTCATTTCTGTCATCTAAAACGACATCAATTCCAGCTTCTTTCAATTCATTATAAATTTTTTCAGCTACATTTACTTGAGTTTCATCTTTCATATTAGCAATTATAACATTTGCAATATAAGGGGCTATGGCTTTAGGCCAAATAATTCCAAATTCATCATTATTTTGTTCTATCGCTGCAGACATTATTCTTGAAACTCCCATTCCATAACATCCCATTTTAACTATTTTTTGTTTTCCATTTTCATCTAAAACGGTAGCATTTAAAGCTTTTGAGTATTTATCTCCTAATTTAAAAATATGTCCAACTTCAATTCCTCTCGCTATTTTCAATGTACCACTTTGATCAGGAGCCATATCTCCTTCTCTCGCTTCTCTAATATTTCCTATAATGTCATAGTATAAATCTTCCATATTTACATTTATGTAATGATGGTCTTCTTTATTTCCACCAACAACTACATTTCTTAAATACTTAACTGTTTCATCTAAAACAACTGTTAATCCTTCTTTTTTCTCAAATGATCCTACAAATCCTTTTACTAATCCAAAGTTTGTAATTTCATCTTCTGTCATCATTTCTAATTCCATTTGTGCATTAACTAAATTTTTAACTTTTATAGGATTTACATTTAAGTCTCCTCTAATTAAGACTAAGAAATAATTTGTTTTATCTTCTAAAACTTCTTTCAATAATAGTGCTTTTACTGTTTTAGATTCTGGAACATTACAGAATTTTGCTACTTCTTCGATTGTTTTACAATTTGGTGTAAATAACAATTCTTTTGGTAATTTGTCTTCTGTACTTTCCACTAATTCAATTATACTTGAAGCTTTTTCTACATTTGCTGCATAATCTGAATTTTCACTATATAAAATATCGTCCTCTCCACTTTCAGCAAGCACCATAAATTCGTGAGAACTGTCTCCTCCAATTGACCCTGTATCTGCTTCAACCGCTCTAAACACTAATCCACATCTTTCTAATATTCTACAATATGTTTCTTTCATATTTTTGTATTCTTCATCTAAAGAATTGTCTGTTAAATGAAAACTATACGCATCTTTCATGACAAATTCTCTACCTCTCATAAGTCCAAATCTTGGTCTCATTTCATCTCTAAATTTAGTTTGAATTTGATATAAATTTATAGGTAAATTTTTATAAGAATCTATTGTATTTCTGACGATATCAGTTACAACTTCTTCGTGAGTCGGTCCTAAAGCGAATTCTCTCTCGCTTCTATCTTTTAATCTCATTAATTCTGGACCATACGCAAACCATCTTCCTGATTCTTCCCATAATGAAGCAGGTTGTAATACAGGCATTAATATTTCTTGTGCACCAGCTTTATCCATTTCTTCTCTAACTATATTTTCTATTTTTTTCAAAACTCTAAAACCAAATGGTAAGTAGTTATAAACTCCTCTTGTTAATTGTCTGATCATTGAAGCTCTTAACATTAATTGATGGCTTACAACTTCCGCTTCTTTTGGAGCTTCTTTATATGTTTTCAAAAATGCTTTTGATAATCTCATGTTTTTTCCTCTTTTCATTAATTATTAGTTGTATTATATCAAATATTTTATTTTTTTTCTATACAGTAATTGTAGTGATAGTTTTCTTATTTTTATAAAATTAAGAAATATAAAAAAAGATTTACTCCTTATTTTGATAAAAGTAAATCTTTATTTCGTACTTAAAATTTATACATTTAATTTTTAAAAATATTATAAATTTAATTTGTTTTTTTTATAAAATCATAAATGATATTTTCTATTGATCTATTTATATTTCTTTCATTTAATTTAAGCATTTTTTCTCTACCTAAATCATTTCCTAAGAAAAGATTGTATTCATTAACATATACAAGCTCTTTTCCTCTATATTTATATCCACCGTAAGATAAAACGGGACGAACTGTTAATACCTCTTTAACAACACCACTACTTATTTGTTGAGTTGTATATGAAATGTCTTCATAGTATTCAATGTATATGTTGGCATTATATGGATTATACTCAAAATTATTTTTATCTAATATTTGTTTTATAAAATTGAAACGAGTTTCATTATTTGTATATAAACTGTATCTTGTTTTATTTAATTGTTTATTTTCGTATTGTTTTGCTAAATTATAACTACCTTTATAATTAGGTATATATTTATGTGCTTCAGTGTAATAATATACTGCTGATCCGTAATCACTTCTTGCTACACTTTCATTAGCTAAAGTATAATATTTTTCCGCGTAAATTTCGTTTAATTTAGAAGTAGCGTTTTCTAAATAAACTTTTGAGTCATTTACCATACTATAATATTCTGAATAATTTTGCAAATAAAATATGGCTTTTTTAAATTCTTCT
Organism: uncultured Leptotrichiaceae bacterium; assembly: GCA_938037005.1. GTDB lineage: Bacteria > Fusobacteriota > Fusobacteriia > Fusobacteriales > Leptotrichiaceae > CALHVR01. Next base: position 18,859 of record CALHVR010000030.1, read on the forward strand.
ATTGCTTGTTCATATTTACCGTAAAAATAGAAATTTTTACCTATTTCAAAACTTTTTTGTCCTTTTTCTATATTAATTTCTTTTTCTAAAGCATTAGAAATTATTCTACTATTTTTATAATTATTATCAAAATCAGCATAAATATTTGAAACAGAAGTTATATATTTTAATTTAATTTCTTTATTAGGTTCATTTTGATATAGCATATAATAAGTATCAGCTAAATTTTTTGATATATTTTTATAAACATTTAAGTATTTTGAATTTAATATATTTAAACTTTTCATATCATAAAATATATTTTTTATTCTTTCTACATTATTTAATGAAATGTTTTCTTTCAATACAGATTCTATTTTTTTATTTAATTCATACATTAAATTATCTGCATTGTTATTGTTTAAATAAATTAATTCATTTCCAAGTTCAGGAACACTATTTAACATATAGTTTATAGCAAATGCATCATAAATATGTTGTATATTAGTTATATCGTTTGAGTTAGAAATTGTATTTTTATAGTAGTTATCTATAATTCTAACTCTACTTAATAATTCTTCTTTTTGATTTGGTTTTAATTTTGCATATTTACCATTTGAAATATATTTTACAGTTGTTTTTACACTCCCTCTATAATCACCTTTATCAAATTGATTTTTTGCAGTTTGAATATCACAAGATATAAAAAACAACATCATAATAATTGAATAAATAAATTTTTTCATTTTTAATCCTCCCATATTTGTATCAATATATTATACAGAATAGAGTACTATTTTGCAAATACTTTTTAATATTAATCATCTTTTATTTTTTAAAATTTAAGAGATATTTAGAAAATAAAATTTTTTATAATTGATATTTATGTAAACATAAATAGAAAAAATTTTTAATATACTTTTTATTTTTATGAAATTATGCTAAAATAAAGGGTGAAAAAATTTATGGAGGATTTTGTTTTGGATATAAACAATTATGTAGCGACCGAGTTAAATCTTAAATTGTCTCAAATTGAAAATACTGTAAAACTTTTTGACGAAGGAGCAACAGTGCCGTTTATTGCTCGTTATAGAAAAGAAGTAACAGGAAATCTTGATGAAGAACAAATTAGAGAAATTATTGAAAAGGTTAGTTATTTTAGAAATTTAGAAAAAAGAAAAGAAGAAGTATTAAGACTTATTGAAGAACAAGGAAAATTGACAGATGAGTTAAAGACAAGTATTGTAAATGCAATAAAATTGCAAGAAGTAGAGGATTTGTATTTGCCGTACAAAAAGAAAAAGAAAACAAAAGCAGATATTGCTAAAGATCAAGGATTGGAACCGTTATCGATATTTGCGTTAGAAACAGAAACTACGATGGAGATGTTAAAATTAGAGGCAGAAAAATATTTGACAGAAGAAGTAGAAACTGTGGAAATGGCGATTGAAGGTGTGCATTTAATAATTGCACAAAATATATCGGAGGACATTAAAATTAGAGAGTTTTTAAGAGAAAGATTATCAAAATTCGGAATACTTACATCTAAAGTAATAGAGAAAAATAAGGCTGAAGATGAAAAAGGAATATATCAAGATTATTATGAATATTCAGAAAGTATTAGTAAGGCAGCATCAAATAGAATATTAGCTCTAAATAGAGGAGAAAAAGAGAAGATTTTAAAAGTTGATATTGAAATTGATGAAAAAACAGAAGAATTTATAATGAACTTTATTTTGAAAACTTTCAAAAATAAAAATTTAATAGAATTTTATAAAGAAGTAATAAAAGATGCGTTAGATAGACTTGCATATCCTTCAATAATAAATGAAGTTAGAAATATTTACACAGAAAAAGCAGAAGAAGAAGCAATTGGTATTTTCTCAGAAAACTTAGGGAATCTGTTATTGCAACCGCCGTTAAGCAAAAAGACTATGATGGGATTGGATCCTGGTTATAGAACTGGATGTAAAATGGTAATTATAAATAAAGATGGATTTTATGAAACGAATGATGTCTTATATTTAGTTGAAGGTGTACATAATGATAGACAGTTGGAGACAGCTAAGAAAAAGATACTTGATTATATTGTAAAATATGATGTTGATATAATAGCTATAGGAAATGGTACTGCTTCAAGAGAAACTGAGAGTTTTGTAGCAAATGTTATAAGAGATAGTAAAAAAGCAGTGTCGTATTTGATAGTAAGTGAAGCTGGAGCATCAGTTTATTCTGCTTCAAAACTTGCGATTGAAGAATTTCCTGATTTAGATGTAACGGCAAGAGGTGCAATTTCAATAGCAAGAAGGGTACAAGATCCAATGGCTGAATTAGTGAAAATAGATCCAAAATCAATCGGTGTTGGAATGTATCAACATGATGTAAATCAAAAAAGATTAAATGAAACTTTAGAGCAAACAATAGAACATGTTGTAAATAATGTTGGAGTAAATATAAATACTGCCTCTTGGGCTTTATTAAGTTTTGTGTCGGGAATTAAGAAAAATGTTGCTAAAAACTTAGTTGATTATAGACATGAGAATGGAGATTTTCAAGATAGAAAACAGTTGAAAAAAGTAAAAGGTCTTGGAGATAAAGCGTTTGAGCAAATGGCAGGATTTGTTGTCGTGCCAAATAGTAAAAATCCTTTAGACAACACAATAATTCACCCTGAATCATACCACATAGCAGAAACAATTTTAAAATCAGCAGGATGTAATGTTAATGATTTGAAAGATGATTTATTAGAAGTTAGACAAAAATTGAAGGTAATAAATTTAGAAAGCATAATAAAAGAAAATGATTTTGGACCTCAAACGGCAAAAGATGTTTACGAAGCATTATTAAAAGATAGAAGAGATCCAAGAGATGAATTTGAAAAACCGTTATTGAGATCGGATATTTTAAAAATGGAAGATTTAATGGAAGGAATGATTCTTGAAGGAACTGTAAGAAATGTTGCTAAATTTGGAGTGTTTGTTGATATAGGGATAAAAGGAGATGCTTTGATTCACATTTCACAAATATCAGATAAATTTGTGTCAGATCCAACAAAAGAATTATCTGTTGGACAAATTATAAAAGTTAAAATTCTTTCAATAGATAAAGAAAGAGGAAGAGTTGGATTGACAAGAAAAGGATTATAAATTAAGTATATAAATTAAATATTAATAGAGAAAGGACTTTAGAAAAATGAGTTTATTTTTAATCGGATTATTACCAATTATTTTATTTTTAGTTATGTTAGCAGTGTTAAAATTTTCGCCAATGATTAGTGCGTATTCAAGTTTAGGAGTTGCAGTAGTTTTATCGTTCTTAGTGCCGTCTTGGAGAATGCCTGTAGGTGGAATTGTTGGGTCAATTTTAGAAGGATTTGCAGTGGCATGGATGCCGATAGGATTTGTAGTAATTGCAGCTATCTTTGCTTATGACTTATCAGTTAAAACAGGTAAAATTGAAACAGTTAAGAAAATGTTAGGAAATATTACGACAGACCAAAGAGCTTTAGCTTTAATATTAGCTTGGGGATTTGGTGGATTTATAGAAGGTGTTGCTGGATATGGGACAGCAGTTGCGATTCCGTTAGCAATAATGGTGTCTTTAGGATTTAACCCATTAAATGCAGCAGTTATTTGTTTAATTGCAAATACAACACCAACAGCATTTGGAACAGTTGGATTACCAGTAACAACGATGGCAAGTATTTTGGGATTAAGTTCAAATGAAATAGCATTAGATGTATCACTATTATTGTTCCCAATTATGATCTTTATTCCGTTTATACTTGTGTTTATGGCAAATAAAGAAAGAAAAGGGAATGCCTCAGCATTAGGTGGTGGAATAATACCAGTATTAATAGCATCAATTTTAGGATATGCAGTTCAACCATTTATTGCCATGGCAACTGGAGCTGAATTACCTACAATTTTATCAAGTTTATTAGCTATGATTTTAATGATTATCGCAACAAAAATGTTTATTAAAAATGAAGATGGATTTGAAGTACAATCTGTATCGGTTAAAGATGGGATTTTAGCTTGGTTACCTTATATTTTAATGGTTATTTTAATAATTGGAACAAGCCCAATGGTACATGCAGTTCATGAATTATTAGAACATACAAATTCAGTATTTAACTTTACATTTGGGAATGCGAATGTCTTTAATGATATAAAAGGAGACATTTCTAAGACAAATGTTACATTTAAATGGTTATTAGCACCGGGAGCACCAATTTTAATAGCAACAGTTATTGCAGGGTATTTCCAAGGAGCTAAAACTAAAGAAATGGTACATACATTAAAACATACAATAGTTCATAAAATACCATCATTAGTAGTAATTATGGGAATAGTTGCATTATCAGTAGTAATGAAACATAGTGGAATGATTAACAGTATAGCTCAAGGATTCCAAGCATTAATGGGAGATAAATTTGCATTAATTTCTCCATTCTTAGGAACAATTGGAACATTTGTAACAGGAAGTGACTTGTCATCTAACTTGTTATTTGGAAACTTACAAACAAATGTAGCTGAAGGACTAAGAGCTGGACATGAGCCATTGAAAGCATTATTTATTGCAGCAAATACAGGTGGAGCAACAGGAGGAAAAATGATTTCACCACAAAATATAGCGATTGCAGCATCAACTGTTGGATTAATGGGACAAGAAGGAACTATGCTAGGAAAAACTTTAAAATTCTCATTAATGTATGCGGTAATTTTAGGAATTTTAGTATTTGTTGGAAGTGGATTAGTTTAATAAATAAATTTAAGGAGGGAGACCTCCTTATTTTTTTATAATATAAATTATAAAATAAATAAAAAGATTACTGATTATAAAATTTTAAAAATAATAATACAAGTGATTGAAAAAACTATCATTTTCAGGTATACTATGTATGAAAAAATAGTTTAGATTAAATAAGAGTACAGGAAAAACGTTTTGTACACAAAATATTTGACAATCAAAATAAAATATGATATGATTAAATGTATAAAGGAGCTGAAAAATATGTCAAAAATAGGAATTTTTTATGGAACAACAACAGGAGTTACGGAAGAGATAGCACATAAAATATCAGAAAAATTAGAAGATTCAGAAGTTTTAGATATTGCAGGTAATGAGGATAAATTAGAGAATTATGATGTTTTATTATTAGGAGCATCTACATGGGGATTTGGTGATTTACAAGATGATTGGCAAGTAATTCTTAGTGATTTATCAAAATTGAATTTAAAAGGAAAAAAAGTAGGTTTCTTTGGGACGGGAGATTGTAGCACATTCTCTGACACGTTTTTAGACGGAATTGGTATTCTTTATGAAGAAATTATAAAAACAGGAGCTACTATAATTGGGCAAATTGGAATAGAAGGATATGAATTTAGTGAATCGAGAGCTTTATTAAATGGTAAATTTGTTGGTTTAGGAATAGATGAAGTAAATGAAGCTGATTTGACAGATGAAAGAATAGAAAATTGGGTAGAATTAATAAAAGAACAAATATAACTTTGTCTAAAACTTGAAAAAGTTTTTAAAGACGATATAAATATGATTTTAGATATAGTTTATATATACTAAAATAATCAATTTTTCATAAATTGATTTTCTCTCCAAAATAGCTGATGTCTCCACAACATCGGCTTTTTTAAAAAGATAAATAAATATATTAATATATAAAATTTAAGGAGTTGATTTAAATGTTAGGAACAGTAAAAAACAAAGCAGGATTACTATTTAATCATGACAATTTTAAAGTAGTAAAAAAAATATTGAAAAAAGATGAGTTAATACCATCTCATAATCATAATGAGGAAATGATAGTGTTTTCAGTATTGAAAGGTAAGATGGAAATATTTTTAAATGAAACAGAAAAACACGAGTTAGTTCCAGGAGATATTTTAAATTTTGATGGTGTTAATTTTATAAATGGGAAAGCGTTAGAAGATTCAGAGATTAATGTAACTTTAATAAAAAAATAGATTATCAAAGTATATTAAAAAAATTAAAATTTGATAATCTTAAAAAATTATAATTTATTAATTAAAGTTTTAAATTTAGAAATTTCATAAAAAGAACCACATATTACTATGGCTTTATATGGAGTTTCTTTTTTATTTACAAGCTTAATTGCTTTATTGTAAACAGTCAAAATATCATCTTCAAAGTGTATGTTTTTTGTATTTAGATTTTTTAAAATCATTTTTTCTTTAATTTCTTGAGATGTAAGTCCGTAAGTAATACCTTTTAAAGAAGTAATAAATAAGTTATTTGAAATATTTTGCAATTTTGGTAAAATATCATCAATATTTTTCGTTTCAAGAATTGAAGTAATGATAATAATTTCGTCTTTTTTATAAATTTCCATTAAATTTTCTGTTAATTTTTGTATAGAGTCATCGTTATGAGCTGCGTCTAAAATAACGGTAGGATTTTTAGAAAAAATCTCAAAACGAGCTTGCCATTTAACTTTACGAAGTCCCAATTGTATTGTTTCGTTATTAATATTAAAATATTTTGCAGTGTAATATGCAAGTAAAAAATTATGTGCTTGAAATTTCCCAAAAAGTGGAATATTAAAAGTGAAATTATTTATCGTTATAATAGTTTCAAAGTTAGATTTATTAAGTGTTATATTAAATTTATCTTTTTGTAAAACATTTTCAAAATTATTTGTTTTTTTACTGATTTCAAACTCTAATTCATGTAAATTTTGAGCATAAAAACAAAGTTCATTATTTTTTATAATACCAGCTTTTTCAAATGCAATTTCTTGGAGAGTATTGCCTAAAATAGCAGTATGATCAAAACTTATATTTGTAATAAGTGCAATGCTAGAATTTATAATATTTGTAGCATCAAGTCTTCCTCCTAAACCAGTTTCAAGTATTATAAAATCTAAATTTTTTGATTGAAAGTATAATAAAGCGATAAAAAATGTAATTTCAAAAAAATTAAGATTATATTTTTCAACTGAAATTGAATGATATTTTTTTATAGCTTCTAAAACAATAGGATAAAATTTTATAATGTCCTTGTCTGTTATCATATTTCGGTTAGCTACAATTCTTTCATTGTAAGATAAAATGTGTGGAGAGGTGAATTTTCCAACATTATATCCTGCTTCAAGGAAAATATTTTCTAAAAAAGAAGCTGTAGAGCCTTTTCCATTTGTTCCTGCAATATGAATAAATTTAATATTTTTGCAAGGATTTCCTAATATTTTATATATTTCTTTTAAATCATCTATATTTTCTCTTCGTTTTTCTGTTCTGTAATTAAAAATTTCATTTAAAATTTTATCTATCATTTTTATCACACTCACATTACTTATTTTTTATATTATATCAAAAAAAATAACTGTAAACCAGCGTTATTTTATGCTACAATGTATGGAGTTAAAAAATAAAGGAGAAAATAAAATTGGATAAAAAAATATTAGGTATAATAATGTCTAGTACTGCTTCAAGTTTATGGGCTATATCAGGAATTTCAGGAGAAATATTATTTGAAAAATATAAATTTGATGTAGATTGGTTAGTATCTACAAGAACTTTAATATCAGGAATTTTACTTTTGGCTATTGCAATGCTTGTACAAAATGAAAATATATTTGAGCCATTTAAAAATAAAAAAGATACAATAAAATTGTTAATATTTGGTGCGACAGGTATGTATTTACTTCAATACAGTTATTTTAAGGCAATAGAGCTGAGTAATGTTTCATTTGCAACGATAATGCAGTATACAGCACCATTTTTTATATTTTTATATGAATCAATTAAATACAAAAGAAAACCTAAATTTTCAACGATAATATTATTGATTTTAACAGCTTTGGGAGTATTTTTGTTAGCAACAAAAGGAGATATAACAAGATTAGCTGTATCGGTTGGAGCTTTAATAGCAGGGCTTGGATCAGCGATAATGATTAGTTTTTATTCAATTCAGCCAAAATCTTTACTGCAAAAATATAACAATTTAACTATTGTAGGTTGGGCAATGTTGGTTGGTGCGACAATATCTAATTTTAGATATCCAATATGGGAGTTTGATAATAAAGTAAATATGGAAGTAGTTTTAAATATAGGAATTGTCGTTATTTTAGGTACAGCAGTAGCATTTTTGTTATATATGAGTAGTTTAAAATATATATCGGCTTCACTTGCCGGGCTTTTAAATGCATTTGAAACAGTTTTAGCTGCATTATTATCAATAATAGTTTTTGGAATGTTTTTTTCAACAACTGAAATTATTGGATTTTTATTAGTATTTGTTTCAATTATGATCTTGCAAAAAAGGTTGTAGAAATTTTTAAAAAAAGTGTGAGAATTTGAGTTGTAATTTACAAAATGTATAACAAAATTACAAAAAACTTGCATTTTTAATAAAAAAATGATATTATATTACGGAAACTTTACAGAAATAGATAATGTGGAGTAAAGATAAATAGATATAACTGAGAGAAGGGAGAGAAATATGGCACATTCAAAATCATCTAAAAAAAGAGTATATATTGGAGAAAGAAATGCAGAAAGAAATCAAGCTATTAAAAGTAGAGTTAAAACTTTCGTGAAAAAAGTTCTTTCAGCTGTAGAAGCTAAAAATGTCGACGAAGCTAAAACAGCATTGCAAGTTGCATACAAAGAATTAGATAAAGCTGTAACTAAAGGTGTAGTTAAGAAAAATACTGCTTCAAGAAAAAAATCAAGATTAGCAGTTAAAGTAAATGCTTTAGCGAACTAATAAAATTTGATTTTAAAAAAATTTTTTTAAGATTATATAAATGGGCAATTTCTTAAGGAAGAGGCTCATTTTTTTATATAAAATAAAAGATAAATAAGATATATAGTTTATATAAAAAACCTATATTTTACATTAATGTTTATTTTTGATATACTAAATTTGTAAAGATAGAGATATGGAGGAAAAATAATGTTATTATTAATTTTAGTCTTATTAATTATATTAATTTTATTTAAAAGTGAATATAATAAAAAATTGGAAAAATCAAGAGTAAAAATTAGAAAAAATGATTTTATTACAAGGAAAATAAGACAAAAAGAAAATAAATGGTAATATTATTATAATTGTAAAAAATCAGTATATAATTTTAAGAAGGTGATTTTTCAAAAGCCTTCTTATTTTTTTCATTTGAAAATTATAATAAAAGTTAGATTTGTGGATACAATTAACTTTAAAATATGTTATAATAGAACAATTATAATTAAAAGAAAAGTAAAAATAAATAAGGAGAGTGGAATCAATGACAGGAAAAGGAAGAAGCAATAACTTAACAAAAGGTATTGCTAGAGCACCTCATAGGTCGCTGTTAAAAGGATTAGGATTTACAAGTGATGAAATGGATAAGCCTATTATTGGAATTGCAAATTCATTTAATGAAATTATACCTGGACATGTACATTTAAAAAATTTAGTACAATCAGTTAAAGATGGTATAAGAAATGCTGGTGGAGTTCCGATGGAATTTAATACGATAGGAATTTGTGATGGGCTTGCAATGAACCATCTTGGAATGAAGTATTCCCTTGTAACAAGAAATATTATTGCAGATTCTATTGAAGCTGTAGCTATGGCAACTCCATTTGATGCGATAGTATTTATACCGAGTTGTGATAAAGTTGTGCCTGGAATGTTAATAGCAGCAGCGAGATTAAATATACCTTCAGTTTTTATAAGTGGTGGAGCTATGTTAGCTGGAGTATATAAAGGGAAAAAAATAGGATTAAGTAATGTATTTGAAGCTGTTGGAGCTTATGAATCAGGAAAAATTACAAAAAGAGAATTAAATATGGTAGAGGAAATGGCATGTCCAACATGTGGGTCATGTTCTGGAATGTATACAGCAAATACTATGAATTGCTTGACAGAAGCTTTAGGAATGGGACTTCCCGGAAATGGAACGGTTCCAGCAGTATTTTCTGAAAGAGCAAGATTAGCAAAAAAAGCTGGAATGCAAGTTATGGAAGTGTTAAAAGCAGGACTTAAACCAAAAGATATTATGACAAAAGAAGCATTTGAAAATGCTGTAGCAGTAGATATGGCATTAGGAGGATCGTCAAATACAGCATTACATTTACCAGCGATAGCACATGAAGCTGGAGTAAAATTAACTTTAGATGATTTCAATGAAATTGCGAAAAAAACACCACAATTATGTAAATTATCTCCATCAGGGGAATATTTTATAGAAGATTTATATAGAGCAGGTGGAGTAACAGGTGTAATGAAAAGAATGTTTGAAAATGGAGCATTACATGGAGAAGCAAAAACTGTAGCACTTAGAAGTCAAGGAGAACTAGCGAAAGAAGCATTTATAAACGATGAAGATGTAATAAAACCTTGGAATAAACCGGCATATTCAACAGGAGGAATTGCAGTATTAAAAGGTAATTTAGCGGTAGATGGCTGCGTTGTAAAAGAGGGAGCTGTAGACAAAGAAATGTTAGTTCATTCAGGGCCGGCTAAAGTATTTAATTCAGAAGAAGAAGCTGTTGAAGCGATTGTTGGAGGAAAAATAGTAGCAGGGGATGTCGTTGTTATTAGGTATGAAGGACCAAAAGGTGGACCTGGGATGAGAGAAATGTTGTCACCAACAGCTATGATTGCTGGAATGGGATTAGATAAAGATGTCGCTCTTATTACAGATGGAAGATTTTCAGGTGCAACGAGAGGAGCTTCAATAGGACATGTTTCACCGGAAGCAGCTTCAGGAGGAAATATTGCAATTGTTGAAAATGGAGATATTATTGAGATTGATATTCCAAATAGAAAAATAAATGTAAAATTAACAGATGAAGAAATAGAACAAAGAAAAAGTAAGTTAGAACCACATAAAATAACTGTAACAGGATATTTAAAAAAATATGCAATGCATGTATCTTCGGCAGCAGAAGGTGCGATAGAAATATTAGATTAATATTTAATAATGAAAGATGTAAAAATAAAAGTGAGAGGGAGTTTTGGAAGGTGGTTAAAAGGCTTAAATCCAAAACTCTTTTGTTTATACAAATAAGAATAAGAAGGTGAGTAAATTGCATAAATTATACGAATTTATGGAAGCAAGAGAGAGATTAGGAACTGTTATTGAAAAAACGAAACTAATTCATAGTACAGTTTTTTCGGAAGAATCAGGAAATGATATTTATATAAAACCAGAAAATTTACAAAAAACGGGTTCATTTAAAATAAGAGGAGCTTATAATAGAATAGCGAAATTGACGGAAGATGAAAAAAATCGTGGAGTTATAGCGGCTTCAGCTGGAAATCATGCGCAAGGAGTTGCGTTTGGGGCACAAAAATTAGGGATAAAAGCGACAATAGTTATGCCAAAACATACACCATTGATAAAAGTGGAGGCAACCAGAAAATATGGAGCTGAAGTTATTTTACATGGAGATGTTTATGATGATGCTTATAATCATGCTAAAAAATTACAAATAGAATACGGTTATACATTTGTTCACCCATTTGATGATGAAGATGTAATTGAAGGACAAGGGACAATAGCGTTAGAAGTGTTGGAAGAATTACCTGATGCAGAAATAATTTTAGTACCAATAGGAGGTGGAGGGTTAATTTCAGGAGTTGCAGCAGCAGCAAAAATGAAAAATCCTCAAATTAAAATAATAGGAGTAGAGCCAGAAGGAGCAGCAAGTGCAGTAGCAGCTTTAAAAAATGATGAAGTTGTTGAGCTTTCAGAAGCTATAACGATTGCAGATGGAACGGCGGTAAAAAGAATAGGAGATACAACATTTGATTATATAAAAAAATATGTAGATGAAATTGTAACAGTTTCTGATTATGAATTAATGGAAGCGTTTTTACTTTTAGTTGAAAAACATAAGATTGTTGCTGAAAATTCAGGAATTTTGTCGATTGCAGGATTGAAAAAATTAAATGTGAAAGGGAAAAAAATAATATCAATTTTGAGTGGAGGAAATATTGATGTATTGACAATTTCGTCAATGATAAATAAAGGGCTTGTAAATCGTGGAAGAATATTTACGTTTTCGGTAGATTTACCTGATAAACCAGGACAATTAGTGGCAGTGTCTGAAATGTTATCAAATCAAAATGCAAATGTAATAAGATTGGAGCATAATCAGTTTAAAAATTTAGATAGATTCCATGAAGTTGAATTACAAGTTACGGTTGAAACAAGTGGAGAAGAACATATTGAAAAAATTATTAAAAACTTTAAAGAAAACGGGTACATAATAAAAAGATTGAATTTATAAAAATTAATGATTAAAAAGATTAAGATAAAATTTGTTAAATTATAAAAAGAAAAGGTGGTTGAAAGAATGAGTACAGAAATGATAAATGGAGCCAGAATGGTATTGGAATGTTTATATAGAGTTGGAGTGACAGATATATTTGGATATCCGGGTGGAGCTGTAATTCCTATTTATGATGAGATTTATAGCTTTCCTAAAATAAAACATTATTTTGCAAGACATGAACAAGGTGCATCACATGAAGCAGATGGCTATGCAAGAGTTTCTGGAAAAGTAGGAGTATGCCTTGCGACTTCAGGGCCTGGAGCAACAAATCTAGTTACAGGGATAATGACGGCTCAAATGGATTCAGTACCAATGCTAGCAATAACAGGACAAGTTAGAAGTCAATTATTAGGAAAAGATGCGTTTCAAGAAACAGATATTGTTGGGATAACTTCGCCAATAACAAAAATGAATTATTTAGTAAAAAATATAAAAGAAATTCCTAGAATAATAAAAGAAGCCTACTATATAGCGCAAACTGGAAGACCGGGACCTGTACTTGTTGATATACCAAATGATATACAGTTACAAGAAATTTCAATGGAGGAATTTAATAAATTATTTAGTAAAGATATAAGTTTGGAAGGGTATTCACCAAATTATGATGGGCATCAAGGACAAATAAAAAAAGCATTGAGATTTATAAAAGAAGCTAAAAAACCGTTGATTATAGCAGGTGCTGGAATTTTAAAATCAAATGCGTCACAAGAATTATATGAATTAGCTAAAAAAATACAAAGTCCTGTAGCTATGACTCTTTTAGGACTTGGAGCTTATCCTGGAATGGATGAGCTATCGCTTGGAATGATTGGAATGCACGGACTTGCTGCAGCAAATTTTGCAACGGATGAAGCAGATTTAGTTATTGCTGCAGGAATAAGATTTGATGACAGAATAGCAGGAAATCCCACTAAATTCTGTGAAAAAGCAAAAATAATTCATATTGATATTGATCCAGCAGAAATTGATAAAAATAAAAAAATTGAAGTACCGATAGTTGGAGATTTAAAAAGTGTATTGACTGAAATTAATAAAGAGGTAGTGAGTAAAGAAAATAAAGAATGGGTAGAAACAATTAAAAATTGGAAGAAAGAGTATTCGTTAATTCATAATGAAGTGGGAGAAGATAAATTGTTGCCACAAGAAGTTTTAAAAGAGCTAGATAGTATTTTAAAAGGAGAAGGAATTATTGTAACAGATGTTGGGCAACATCAAATGTGGACAGCACAATATTTAACTTATCAAAATCCTAATTCTATCGTAACATCGGGTGGAGCAGGAACGATGGGATTTGGAGTGCCGGCAGCGATTGGGGCACAAGTTGGAGCGCCTACAAAAAAAGTAGTATTAGTTGTTGGTGATGGTGGTTTCCAAATGACATTTCAAGAATTGATGATGCTGAAACAATATAATTTACCTGTAAAAATTTTAATTATCAATAATTCATTCTTGGGAATGGTAAGACAGTGGCAAGAATTATTTAAAAATAAAAGATATTCTTCGGTAAACTTAGAAATAAATCCTGATTTTGTGAAAATTGCTGAGGCGTATGGCGTTACAAGTGCAAGACTTAAAACAAAAGAAGATTTAAAAACAAAACTTAAAGATTTAATAATGTCAAACGAAGGAGTAGTAATTGATTGTGTTGTAGAAAGAGAGGAAAATGTATTTCCAATGATACCAGCAGGAAAAACAGTAAGTGATATGATTGGAAAGAAAGGAGTGTTAGAGAATGACTAAAGAACACGAAATATTAATAATAGCCAAAAATACAGATGGTATAGTTTCAAGAATAATGTCATTATTTAATAGAAGAGGTTATACAGTTCAAAAAATGACAGCGGGAATTACTAATAAGCCAGGATATGCAAGGCTTACATTATCTGTAAATGGAGATGATAAAACATTAGATCAAATACAAAAACAAGTTTATAAAATTGTGGATGTTGTTAAAGTTAAAGTTTTTCCTGAAGAAGGAACAATTAGAAGAGAATTGATGTTAGTAAAAATAAAATCAGATTCAGAAAATAGAGCACAAATAGTTCAAATTGCAGATATTTATAGAAGTAAAATTTTAGATGTATCACCTACATCTATTACAATAGAGCTTACCGGGGATGTAAAAAAATTAAGAGGTTTTTTAGAAATTATGAAACCATATGGAATATTAGAAGTCGCAAAAACAGGAGTTCTTGCGATGAGCCGTGGAGAAAAAATGTAAAATTTTAGAGAAGAGAGGGAAAATAATTATAAAGTATAATTATTTGTAAAATATGAAACATATAAAAATATTCGATACAACACTAAGAGATGGAGAACAAACTCCTAGAGTAAATCTTAATGCACAAGAAAAATTGCGAATAGCAAAACAGTTGGAAAGTTTAGGAGTAGATATAATAGAAGCAGGATTTGCAATTGCATCGCCTGGAGATTTTGAGGCAGTTAAGTTAATTGCAAAAAATATAAAAAAATCAACTGTAACGAGTTTAGCGAGAGCTGCAAAAAAAGATATTGAAACGGCTGCAGAGGCATTGAAAGAAGCGGCAAAGCCAAGAATACATACTTTTATTGCAACATCGCCAATTCATAGAGAATATAAACTTAAAATGAGTAAAGAACAAATTCTTGAAAGAGTAAGAGAGATGGTAGCCTATGCAAAAACATTAGTTGATGATATAGAGTTTTCAGCTGAGGATGCTTTAAGAACTGAAAAAGAGTATTTGGTGGAAGTGTACGAAGCGGCGATTCAAGCTGGAGCGACTACTCTTAATGTGCCTGACACTGTTGGGTATAGAACTCCAAATGAAATGTTTGAGCTTATAAGCTACTTAAAAGAAAATGTAAAAGGTATTGAAAATGTAGATATTTCAGTACATTGCCATGACGATTTAGGGCTTTCAGTGGCAAATTCGATAGCAGCAATTCAAGCCGGGGCGACTCAAGTGGAATGTACAATAAATGGACTTGGAGAAAGAGCTGGAAATACTTCTTTAGAAGAAGTTGTTATGATTTTACAAACAAGAGAAGATTTATTCAAAGAATATAAAACAAATATTGATTCAAAACAAATTTATCCAACAAGTAAGTTAGTAAGTTTATTGACAGGAATTGGGACGCAGCCAAATAAAGCAATTGTGGGAGCGAATGCCTTTGCACATGAATCAGGAATACATCAACACGGTGTATTAGCAAATGCTGAAACTTATGAGATTATAAAACCTGAAACTGTAGGAAGAAACACGGATAGTTTAGTTTTAGGGAAATTATCTGGGAAACATGCTTTTATACAAAAATTAGAATCATTGGGATTTGGAGATGTTGAAGAAAATAGAGTTGAAAAATTGTTTCAACAATTTAAAAACTTGGCAGATAAGAAAAAATATGTTTTAGATGAAGATATTATAGCTTTAGTTGCTGGAGATGTAGCTAAATTTAAAGGGAGAATAGAATTAAAACATTTTGAAATTTCAAGAAAAGAAGGCAATAAGCCTAAAGCGATAGTAACTATTATGTTAGATGATGAAGAGTATGAAAAAGAAGCATCAGGAGATGGACCGGTTGATGCAGCGTATAATGCGATAAATATTGCTTTAAATGATAGGATTGTTCTTGATGAATATAAACTTGAAGCAATAACTGGAGATACTGACGCTCAAGCTCAAGTAGTTGTAATTATTGAAAATAACGGAAATCGATTTATTGGAAGAGGACAAAGTACTGATGTTGTAGAAGCAAGTATTGAAGCTTATATAAATGCGATTAATAGACTTTATAAAGAAAATTAAAGAAGAAGAGGAGAAGGAGAATGGGGGAAAATAAAAAAATATTGATTAAAATATTTTTTATATTTGTAGTTATAATTATTACATTTTTAGGGTATGCTCATTATGAATATACAAATATAAAAATAAAAGAAATAACACTTGAATCAAAAGATATTCCACAAGAATTTGATGGTAAAAGAATTATGTTTGTGGCAGATTATCAAATTGATACAAAAGCAAGATATAATAAAGCACAAATGAAAAGAATAAATAAAATTATGAATGAAACTCCTAAAGATATGATTTTAATGGGTGGAGATTATGTGAATTGGACTGGGAAAATAGATAAATTTTATAATGACATGAAAGATTTACAAATACCACAATATGGAGTTTATACAATTTTAGGAAATCATGATTATATTGATGATGCGATTGCAGTTGAAAAACTTAAATCTTTAGGTTATGAAGTTTTAAGAAATGAAAATAAACAAGTGAAAATAGGTGAAAGCTATATAAATATTGCTGGTGTGGAAGATTTGTGGAAAGGGAAACCTAATGCAACTGAAGCGTTAAAAAATATTGATGAAAAAGATTTTACAATTTTACTTAATCATAATCCAGAATATTTTGAAAATATGACTGAAGAAGATAAAAATAAGTCGGACATAATATTGTCAGGACATGTTCACGGTGGACAAGTAACTTTTTTTGGTAAAATAATTCATAGACCTGTAAAAAACTTGGGAAAATATGGCTATGGAATGAAAAACTACGGTGGACATAAATTATACATAACATCAGGGCTAGGTGGATCAGCTTTTGAAATGTATATAAGATTTTTTGCACAGCCAGAAGTTGTAGTGTTTAAACTTAAAAAAATATAAGAAAATAAATAATTAAGATGAATTAGAAAAAGATAAATGGAGGGAAAATCATGGCAAATAAACCAAAAACATTGTTTGATAAATTGTGGGAAAAGCATGTAATTACAGGAGAAGAAGGAGAAGCTCAACTTTTGTATATTGATTTACATTTAATTCACGAAGTTACATCGCCACAAGCATTTTCTGGACTTAGAATTGCAGGGAGAAAAGTGAGAAGACCAGATTTAACATTTGGGACAATGGATCATAATACACCTACAACTATGGAAGAAAGACTGGATATTCAAGATAAGATTTCCAAAGCTCAATTAGAGGCGTTGGCAGTAAATTGTAAGGAATTTGGAATAACATTAGTTGATATGTTCCATGATCAAAATGGAATTGTTCATATGGTAGGACCTGAGCAAGGATTGACACAACCAGGAAAAACGATAGTTTGTGGAGATAGTCACACTGCAACGCATGGAGCTTTTGGAGCGATAGCTTTTGGGATTGGGACGAGTGAAGTGGAACATGTTTTAGCAACTCAAACAATTTGGCAAAAAAAACCAAAAACAATGGGGATAGAAATAACGGGGAAATTACAAAAAGGAGTTTACGCAAAAGATATAATTTTACATATTATTAAAACTCACGGAATTGGACTTGGAAATGGATATGCGTTTGAATTTTTTGGAGATACAATAAGAGAGATGTCTATGGAAGGAAGAATGACAATTTGTAATATGGCGATTGAAGGTGGTGGGAAATTTGGAGTAATTGCTCCAGATCAAACAACTTTTGATTACGTAAGAGGAAGAAAATACGCTCCAAAAGGTGAAGAGTTAGAGAAAAAAATAGAAGAATGGAAAGAATTGTATACGGACTCAGTGGATGCGTATGATGTTCACATAAAAGTAGATGTTTCAAACTTGGCTCCTCAAATTACTTGGGGGACAAATCCTGAAATGGGAATAAATATTGATGAAAAATTTCCAGAAATAAAAGATCATAACGATGAGAGGGCTTATAGCTATATGGGATTAAAGCCGGGAGGCTCACCGTTCGATATTCCAGTAAAACATGTGTTTATTGGATCTTGTACAAATGGAAGATTAGCAGATTTAAAAGAAGCAGCAAAAATTGTAAAAGGGAGAAAAGTTCATTCTAACATTAAAGCGGTTGTAGTTCCAGGCTCTCAAGTAGTTAAAAAGGAAGCAGAAAGAACAGGATTAGCTAAAATATTTAAAGATGCTGGATTTGAATGGAGAGAAGCTGGATGTTCAACATGTTTAGGAATGAATCCGGATTTGATACCATCTGGAGAACATTGTGCTTCAACTTCTAATAGAAATTTTGAAGGAAGACAAGGTAAAGGAGCAAGAACACATTTAGTAAGTCCGGCAATGGCAGCAGCAGCAGCTATTTATGGTAAATTTATAGACGTTAGAGAAGAGGAGAGAATTAAAGATGAAGCCATTTACTAAGTATGAAGGGACAATCGTCCCAATAATGAATAACAGCATAGATACAGATCAATTAATTCCAAAACAATATTTGAAAAGTATTGAAAAAACAGGATTTGGGGACCATGTTTTTGATGAGTGGAGATATAATGAAGATGGAACAAATAATATGGAATTTAATTTGAATAAGCCTGAATATAAAAATGGGACAATTTTAATTACTGGAGATAATTTTGGTTGTGGATCATCGAGAGAACACGCGGCTTGGGCACTTCAAGACTATGGATTTCATGTAATTGTAGCTGGAGGATACTCAGGAATTTTCTATATGAACTGGTTAAATAACGGACATTTACCTATAACTTTACCACTTGAGCAAAGATTGGAATTGGCAGCACTTCCGGGAGATGAAAAAGTTGTAGTTGACTTGGAAAATAGTAAATTAATCGCAAATGGGAAAGAATATCAGTTTGAATTGGAAGAAGCTTGGAGGCAAAGATTGTTAAAAGGGTTAGATACAATAGGATTGACATTACAACATGAAGATAAAATAAAAGAATATGAGTTAAAAAGAAGTTAAATATAAGTCAAGAATAGAAAATAGGAGAAGAGAAATGGAATATAAAATTGCGGTATTAAAAGGAGATGGAATAGGACCGGAGATAGTAGATGAAGCTATAAAAGTATTAGATAAAATCGGAGAAAAATTTGGTCATAAATTTATTTATATACAAGGATATTTAGGTGGAGAATCTATTGACAAATATGGAATACCTTATTCAGAAGAGACAGCAAAAATTTGTAAAGAAAGTGATGCAATTTTATTAGGTTCAGTTGGAGGGCCTAAATGGGATACAGTTAATCCTAATAAAAGACCTGAGAAAGGATTGCTTCAAATTAGAAAAGATTTGGGTGTGTACACAAATTTAAGACCTGCAGTTTTATTTAAAGAATTAAAAAGTGCTAGTCCATTAAAAGACGAAATAATTGGAGATGGATTAGACGTAATGATTATTAGAGAATTGACAGGTGGAATATATTTTGGATCAAGAGAATATTCAGATGAAAAAGCTGTAGATACTTTGCCTTACACAAGAATGGAAATAGAGAGAATTGCTAAAAAAGCATTTGAAATAGCAAAAGTGAGAAGTAAAAAACTAATGAGTGTTGATAAGCATAATGTTTTAGATACATCAAAGTTATGGAGAAAAATTGTAAATGAAATTTCAAAACAATATCCAGATGTTGAAGTGTCACATATGTATGTTGATAATGCAGCAATGCAGTTAATTGCAAATCCAAGACAATTTGATGTAATTTTAACAGATAATATGTTTGGTGATATTTTATCTGATGAAGCTTCAATGTTGACAGGATCACTTGGAATGCTTCCGTCAGCAAGTTTAGGAGATGGAACTCGTGGACTTTATGAGCCAAGTCATGGTTCTGCACCAGATATAGCAGGACAAAATATAGCAAATCCAATAGCGACAATACTTTCAGCAGCTATGATGCTTAGATATTCGTTTGGTTTACAAAAAGAGGCAGATACAATAGAAAAAGCTATAACAGAAGTTTTACAAGCTGGATATAGAACAGCTGATATTTATATAGATGGGATGATTAAGCTAGGAACTAAGGAAATGGGTACTGAGATCGCTAAAAGAATATAAAATATTGCTAAAAGAAATCCTTTAAATGATATGTAAAAAATTATGTATTATTTAAAGGTTTTTTTGTTTAATATAGAGAAATAAA